>JARBAU010000155.1 GCA_029237525.1 Nitrososphaerales archaeon
AATGAGAAATAATATTTCGCTAAACAAGCCTTTTCTAGTAAACAATGCGTAAAAATAAGAAGGAGTTACTTTCTGGACACCAACACGGTTTTATTATGGAAAGTTAACTACTTCTGGTCTTGGATCCGCATGATTCTCTCCAAACTTGTATAATGGGTGGTTAATTGTTTCGCTTTCGTTCACAGGTATCAGTAAAGCCAGGAATTTATCTCCGACTTCTATCGGACTTCCATCATAAACGATTTCTGCCTCTAATCTACTGCTTGAGGATGAATATTCAAGTCTCTTTGATTTAACGTTCCCTGGCTTTAGAAAGGTTATTCCATAATATGTATGTTCATCGCCTTCTGTACTTGGGTGTGTTATAATGACCTTAAAAGTCATGTTGTAGGTATTTACCAGTTCCAGATATTATTATGATCCTCACTCATAATACTGAATAATCAGTATCCATCTTGCCGAATATTTATATGCTTCAGTTCACTGAACAATGAGTATGGCAGATGTAAAAGTTGACTGCGAAACCACGGCGATCGCACTCGCCACTCTAAACTTAGCCGTAGGTATGATAGATAAAGCTAGTCTTGATGCCACCTTGAGGGAAGCTGAGATAGCGAGTGACTTCGGCGAAATCAAAGAACGACTCATCAAATTAAAGAACCATGTAAAAGATCATTGTTCTGTACATGGTGTTCTGGACAATATCGCCTTTGATCAAGGATCGTGATCCAAATCAGATTAAGTCGGATCATCGGGCAGAGAGCATGAATCAGTGCTATTGAGTCCTCCGATTTGAGATGTTTATGCCTGTCTTCTCTCAATCTCTTGCTACATAGCTGATAAAGAAACAAGTTGATCCGATAGTTGTACTATAGCATCATCCTTTACTTTATCGCGTTGTCTCAGTGACTGATTTAGTTCTTCCAATTCCTCTATCTTCGTCTGTATGTCCGCGTCCTGCCGTTCTAGCTGATGTATATTTAGGAATGTTAAGTGAGGTTCGACTTTGCGGAATATTTCAGCTTTTTTGAGTCTGAATGACTATACGACAATACCAGATAAGTCTAGTTTGGTTATCTCGGAAATAATGCCTCTAGTAACGATGCATATAACAGCAATCACAAGGTCTTTTCAACTTGTTATCTTAGTAGTTTTCAATATTCTGAAAGATTTCAATGCACATCAAATTATTCAGGGAATGAGGTATTCTAGGCCTATGACATTAACAAACCTTTTATCATTTAAAAGTATGAACATAATATTCGCATTCACATTCTTTATAGTTTTATTTTCGCTTGGAGCGACCGCTCTTAATGTGTATGCCCAACAAGGTGGATCAGCAACTAGTGGAGCGGCTACAGGTGGACCGGCTACATCTGGAGGAATTATAATAAGTGGAAGTTGTAATCAATGTACTTTAAGTAATGCTCCACAGGCTACAGGTGGAGCAGCCGCTAGTGGAGCGGCTATTGGCGGAAGTGCTGCAGGTCCAGTAGTTACTAATATTTCTACACTGGTTGACAAAGGTAATGCTCTTGTAGATTTGGGTATGTATCTACAAGCAATACAGTACTATGACAAAGCTTTAGATATAGATCCAAGTAATAAATATACAATATACAATAAAGGCAACGCTCTTGAGCGTCTAGGTAATCACACACAAGCTATACAGTACTTTGACAAGGCTATATCTATAGATCCAAATTTTGGACCAGGTTTAGCTAATAAAGGTAATACTCTTAGTCTCCAAGGTAATTATGCAGAGGCGATAACATACTTTGACAAGGCCTTAGCAATAGATCCTAATGATAAAATAGCATTAGCAGGTAAACAAGCTGCTCTTTCTAAGATGGGGCAGCCAGAATAGGACACCATCTTAACTCCTTATCCTCCAGGTTCTCCTCTACAAAATATTGTTGATGATTGTAGTCGGGCTGTGGAAAAACTTGCAATACCAGTGACGATTGGAATGCCTATGCGCATTGGCTCAAACATCACAAAAAGTGAAAGCAACCTAGCAAGAGTAATGATCCAAATAATATATGCGTATAGAGCAGCCGATCGTGCATATTTCAATTACTTGCATGTCTATAGATATAAGAAATGTTGCAACAATCTAGCTGTTAACTTTACGAGTTAGAACATATCGTTAAGACCACAACTAATAGCGTATCCTCTAGAGGAGTAAGACTCTAGAGGTACTATGAGAAAGATAATGAGATATTTACTGGGCGTGCCTGCTCATCATCCCGTTACCGATGAATGTCTATTAATCTAAACTGATAAGATTCGAAGAGATTGTCTTATTCTCCTGACATTGTAAATGAGCTTTTTCTATCTTCACAATATCCTCGTACTAGAGTTCCCACTGGTCCGCACAAATATATCACTTCTATCGCGAGACATGTTTAGGATGATGGGTTGTAACATAAACAGAAGTAATTAAACGACACGATACCAAACTTAAGTATCATTGGTAATGTCTCTAAATCTAATGGTATCCTAATACTCACTAGAGAAAACGATTCTCTAACTCCAATTCAAGAAAGCTTCCTCTTGCAGCAAAGGTTAACAGATGTAAACCATCCTGATCATGCGTTGATAACATATCCCAACCTTGGACATGCATTTTATCCCTCATCTCCATGGTTAACTGAATTTGGACCAGTACCACCATATGTTTTAGCAGATCTTTATTCATGGCTTGCAGCCCACTCAGGATTTACAAATCATGCATCTTGGGAAGCGAGCCTTCATACAACTCCATCTTCCAACTCTACTGTTAAATAAAACAGTTAAGAAAATAATGCGCGCACATTTTTGGATAACATTTTAACAGATTGACATCATACAAGGCGCGTGCCGTCTCCCTTAGCTCCATTAGCATTAATGGGGTACTAACCTAATTGTAACACCATTAGATTACTTTGTATGGACTTGAGCCAATTATCATAGAACAGTTAATAGTTGCCAGATAAGTTTGATATATAACTCAGGCTCGTTGTCCTAGAGCTAATGGTTGGTCTCTCTGCGCTAATGTTTTGGCGATTATTTTTCATGTAGGAGGAAAAACTGCAAATTATAACATGTACAAAAATGGTTAAATCTATTTGCATATCACTATGCCAAGGAGAAGATATCTTAACTTTACAGAGTTATGCTGTATTATGCATTACTTTATAATAACCAATGGTTGGTCTCTTTACATTAAAGATCGTCTGCCGGTGTACTGCTACAACTTGGTGGGCAAGTGCATCTATACAAGATCAACTAAAGAAGTTCCAACAGGTGTGAAAGCGTCTATCAGTGTACATATTATGATTGCGCTTAGGATTATTGCCTTCATTTTACAAGCATCACTCCAGCCGGCCAGCATTTTACGTCGCTTCATCATCGTCGCTGGATGACCCAGGACTTGCTGCACAAAAGCCAGCTACATATTCCCTGTTAAACGAATCTGAATGATACGAAAACCCCTTGCCTGGCTCCAGGATATACCAGTCGCAGCCGGCTAGGTTAAAACAGCTATCCTTTCCGTCGGCAAAGCCGTGCTGAAATCCGGATTTGATGCGGATCTAGTGCGCATACACCGGGCGCGGCAAGTGTCAGGAGTATGATGACCCAACTTAAAATTATCCTCGCCAATCCATGCCTTTTGTTTAAATTAGGACTAACAATATAGCCCGGCTCAAGAACGTACAAGCACTCGATTGCGACTGCCCAATATGAAGATCTATTTCATGGATTTGTGATTGTGATTTCGAATGTGAATCAGTACTGCTACCATCACCTTAATTTCAATTGATTAGGAACGAAAGCTCTATTTCGTTGTCAAGATCTCTAATGTTAAACAGTGTTCACTAATGTGGGACAATTGAAACCTGTATCAATGGACATACATTGGTAAAGAATAGTAAAAACAGGTCAACTTAAGGCGTCCGATAATCAGAGGAACATTGGTTCTGTGATGACTGTCCAAAGAAAAAATTGAAACAGCGACAAACTAGATACCAGTCATCTCCGTGGATATGTCTCAGCATTTCCGTAATCTCACCTGTTATCAATTTTCATTATAATGATTTCGCCTTCATTTTCTTTTTCGTCTTGTTCTGACGCATTCGTCAGCGGCATTTGAAGGTTTCGTTGTATTACCCCATTTGATTAATTTCGTTTCTGGAGCCTTTTTGTTCATTAGCCTCTTTGACACCCGACCCTTTTGCTAACCTTAGAAGAATCATAAAGGAGGGAGAATCCAAACAAAGTGGAGCTATCATATGGGATACTTTATTTTTTACAATCTATTCCGTTTGGGAACGAGTTTCTCTAGATCCTACAATTATGTCAAAAGCAAAATATTTATACAAATATTAGTGGACTATCTATGACTGATGGTAATCAGATGTAATTATCTTTATTTTGATGATTTTATGTTGCTAAATTTTTTGAATGTTAGACTGGCTGGAAAAGATATTCTATTCATCTCCATTGCTATACTTGCAATACCTGTAATAACAATGACATCTCAGATATATGCTCAGCCGTCATCTGAACAGAATACAGCAAAACTGAATAACAAGCCGCCCATTGCTGTAATCACCTCATCATCTCCAGTTGTTAATGTGGGCGAACCAATAAATTTCTCGGCGTACAGGTCAAGCGATCCAGATGGAAAGATCATCAGCTACAAGTGGGATTTCGAAGATAATACAAACGGCACAGGACGTACAGTAACCCACGTATATCATCATGAATCCAAATATAGCGTTCTTTTGACAATTACTGATGACGATGGAGACATAGATACTGCTACTCATGATGTTACTGTGCAATCAGGATGGACAGCGCTAGAGGAGGCTCCTATGAGCACTTTAATTACTGTTGGAACTTGGGCTGTACCCTCTGGGGGACTGGGTACGTTAATGAGCAGAATTATTAACAAAGACCGTCGCAATAAAGGAGATGAGAATACAGCGAACCAGGAGGACTTAGAAACACTCAAATCCAATTTAGAGTCATTGAAAAGAAAAACAAGTCCTAGACAAGGGCTTTATGTTATAATTGCCGGAGTGGGTTGTCTAGTTATAGGAATAGCTTTCTATTTTATTCTTCAATATTTGGGCATTAAAATTAATGCAAGTATTTATTTGATTACAGGAATAGCAGCCGCTGTTATTGCTGTGGCATTGGTGGTATGGTTGGGTCATATTTGGGGTGAGCGTTCAATTAAAAGAGTAAATAAGCCGGCAATTTTGGCACTAGAAAAGCAGATTCAAAAAGTCGAAAGTAATCAAGAAGCGAAACAAGAACAAAGTAATGCTAAACAAATATCTTATCTCAATAATAAAATAGAGGATCTAAAGTCTACTATAGATAGACTATCTAGTGCAATGCCACAATACAAGCTATTTAATGTTAAAGATACTGATGAACTTCAAAAGAGAACAAATAAGGAAATCAAAGAAATACTGAATGACATTGGTGTCAAAGGCGAACTGGAACCTACAAAAAAAATTCAGCCAAATAGTCAAGTTGAAGATCTCATAGCGGCAGCAAATAAACTAGATAGTCTTCGAGAAGAATTATTACAAAAGCAAACTACACTGAATAGAGAAGATGCAATATTATTAGCAAACTACTATTTTTATACAGGAAAATTCCAACAGGCTTTGCAAATCTATGGTCGCATCATTTCTCAATTTCCAGATGATGTTGATGCCCTAGTTAACAATGGCAGAGTACTCTACAGACTTGGTAAATTAAGAGACGCATTGCCGTACCTTGACCGAACACTAGAATTCAAGAAAAATGACGCTTATGCCTTAGCTTACGAAGGTCTTGCACTTTGGAGACTTAATGAAAAAGACAAAGCAGTAATTTATTACGAAAAATTTTTAGAAATTCAAATAGATGAAAGTAATATTGATACCTTAGTCAATAAGGCAACGATCTTTGAAAGACTTAATAAAAATGACAAAGCAGTAATTTATTACGAAAAAGCTTTAACTATCAAAATTGACGAAAATGATGTAGACGCCTTAGTTAATATGGGTATTGCGTATGACGGGCTTGGTAAATTAGTACGATCGATGAATAGGCATAGTGATGCTGTATTAAACTACAAGAAGGTGCTAAATATCGACGAAAAGAATGTTTTCGCACTATTTCAGATAGCATGTAGTTATTCATTGCAGGGAAAATTCGATGATGCTCTAAAATTTCTTGAAAAATGCGTTAACTTATATCCAGATTATAAAGATATGGCGAAGTCTGAATCTGATTTTGATAGATTGAGGCAGGATGAGAAATTTAATGAAAGATTTGAAAAACTTGTGAACTAGCATTTCCTAGCTTAATCTTGTTGTCATCTAATAGTTTAATTAGTTATTAGATTCAACTGAAAGTAGAACGTCTTTTTAAATGTGTCTGCCAGGATATGGTTACTGATAATCTTATCTTCGAGCTAGGACCCTCAAGATTGTGCAAAATTGCATAATCTAATAGACTCGAGAAAAAAAGATACAGCAGTCAGTAGACTTTATTATATGTTGTTTCCAATTTTCGTTATCGCAAGAAGGTTAACTATATCGACACTGAAGTAAATATCTAAAAGTCTGGTGTCGCAGCAACTTTTTCCATAATTTTGCTCATGCATTTTATTGTTTTTCTTAGTAAATCTATACGTGCGAATTCATTTGGTGAATGAATGTTTGCATATATGTATGTACTACCTACTGAGATACAGGGTACGTTGAGAACTTTATTAAAATAATACATTGGTCCAGTACCAGCTGCAGAAACACTTGTTATTGACGTACCAAACGCTTCTGTAGCAGCTTCAATTACAATGTGTACCAGAGGATGGCTGATAGATGTTCTTGATGCAGGCTCGCCATCGACAAATTTTAGACAAATGTCTTCAAAACCATTTTTCTGTAAATGGTTTTGAAGACGCTCAAACTGTAGTTGGGGCATCATGTCCGGAATAAGTCTAAAATCAAGTTTAGCAATAGCAATTGCAGGAAGAATATTTTTTATGCCTTCGCCAGTGTACCCTGAAATAAATCCAACAATATTACAAGTAGGCGTTCCTGCCAATACCTTTCTCGCTTCGGTAGCTTTTAAGTTATTAAGAAATTTGTCTATGCCATATTCTCTTTTGAATTCATGCTCATCAAATGGCTCACTGGCCAGTGCAGCAACTTCTTCCTTAGTAAAGACTCTCGCTTCTTTGTACCAATCCCTTATCAGAATGTTTCCCTTATCATCGCGCATTGATTCTATTGCTCTGATAAGACGCCATGCTGGATTTTCGATTAAAACTGCTAAACTTGAATGAACATCCTTAGAAGCTTCTTTAGCAATCAGTTCAACAGAAAGAATGCCTTTCATACCAAGACTTATAATTGGTCTATCTTTTTCATCAACATCTCCAGATTCCCAAATTACCCCAGTACACAGAAATTTCTCCCTATATACAGAAAGATATTTTTCAATATGCATGCTTCCAGTTTCTTCTTCACCTTCTACAATAAATTTTACATTGCAAGGAACATCACCAATCTTTTTTAAGAAATACTCTACAGTTTTAATTCGTGTTATCAATTCACCTTTATCGTCTGCAGAACCGCGTCCAAAGATATAATCGCCTTCAACCTTACCACTGAAGGGATCTTGATTCCAGAGCTCCACAGGTTCTATAGGTTGTACATCGTAATGATTATAAAATAAAATAGTTTTCCCATTTGGATTTGCTTTAGATTTAACTTCACCATAAACGATTGGAGGAACATCCTCGTTTCGGTCTAGATAAAGCAGTTCAGAGGTTATACCAGCATTTTGCATAATATTTAAGACTAGGTTAGCACATTCAACTAGACCTTGTTTTGTTGCAGAGATACTTTTCTGCTTTATTAAAGATTGAAGGTCAACAATAAAACGATCGTCTTCTGGGCTTTCTGTAGATCTTATTTCATTCAATAATTTTCGATTCATGACAAATAAATTAAATGTTACTGCATACAAAGCATCTTGCCCCACCATATTAATTGCAAAATTCCTGGACATGTTGGCGATTGAATTACTAATAGATCCACCTATTAAAACGGTAAAAAGTGCACGGATGGGTACGCCATCATGCGCAAATCACATGTCAAATTATTGTAATCCGACTGAAGGCAGGGCAAGATATTGCTCGCGCAGGTGGAATGAGTTACAAAGAGTTCAAGTCAATGTCTATGTACATCGCAAATCAATGACCTGCCTGAGGAATTGTGAGTAAGGTCCAGTTGTTTTCTAGCCAAAAATTATGTTAATAGACAAATACTTTTATGACGATCCACTTTGCTACGTGAACTATTGCCGGACTATGATTTAGTCCATGCTGTCACATCATAGGCGAAAAACAAGGTTACTACTACTGCAAATAACATCTGGGATATATTCATCAGAAATCGATATAACATCATATAAGGTTAAGATTCCGAGAGGCATAAAGCAAAATTGCTAAAGTTTCCTGAGCTTATTCGCTGCTAAATGGTTATAATTAAACAGGATAAGAAGAAGAAAGATATATCCCGCGAAACATAAGTTTATTATTTTTAATGCCTATTGAGAATTAATTCTTCCAAAGGGGAGAAAATATTATAAACAATTTAACTATAAATGAATCTGATAAGCAGTGTCAGTGCAAATAGCAACTGCCGGACTCATTGCTGTGATTGGACTAAAGTTAGTGTCATATAACAGCAATAATGACGGACTCATAACTGGTTATTTTCCATATTATGAAAGAATTCAATATATGTCAAATTCTCTAGGAGATACTGCTTAGGAGATGCTACCTAAACACCCTATGATACTGATAGATGGGGTCTTGTCTAAAATAGTAAAATTATTCACAATAACAATATCCGTAGTTCTACTGATGCTTAATGGATCAGTTTTTAGCGTATATGCACAACAAGGTGGAAGCATTAAGATTGGGAACGTTACAGGTGGATCGGCTACGACTGAAGGACCAAACTGTAGTGTAGCTAACTCGTGCACGTTTTACCTAGGGCCTACAGGCGGATCAGTTATCAGTGGTCCAATCTCAGGTGGAGCGGCTTCAAGTTCTGGAAATATTAACAAATCTTCGAATGTTTCAGATTTAATCGACAAAGGTGTTGCACAACACAAATACGCACACGACTATGTAGGCGCTATAATATATTATGACAAAGCTTTGGAGATAGAGCCGAACAATAAAAATGCATTGTATGACAAGGGTCTTGCTCTTTATTCTTTACATAATTATGTAGATGCTATGCAATCCTTTGACAGAGCTCTAGCTATAGATCCTAAATTTGAAGGCGCATTGTATGGTAAAGGAGCTGCTCTTAAAAGCCAAGGTAATTATGCAGAAGCTATAGCATACTATGACAAAGCTTTAGCTATAGATCCTAATGATAAATATGCATTAAAAGGTAAAGGTAATGCTCTTTACCAGTTAGCTAATGATACTCAAGGATACGATAAAGCTATAGCATACTATGACAAAGCTTTAGCTATAGATCCTAATGATGTTGATGCATTAAAGGGTAAAGGTAATGCTCTTTACCAGTTAGCTAATAATACTCAAGCTATAGCATACTATGACAAAGCTTTAGCTATAGATCCTAATAGTGAAGACATATTGTATGGTAAAGGTAACGCCTTATTAAGCCAAGATAATTATGCAGAAGCTATAGCATACTATGACAAAGCTTTAGCTATAGATCCTAA
>JARBAU010000156.1 GCA_029237525.1 Nitrososphaerales archaeon
ACTAGATGCAACCACTCTAATTCATTCAAGTGATTCCTTACCTCTATACCTGAAAGTTTACTCTGTGAAACTATCTCAGTCTCAAGTACTTCCTTTTTAACATCTTTTTGCGACAAGTCTGCGACGACATCAAGAATTCTAATAAGCTCAGACTTTATCATTAATTCTCTGATTGGCTTATCTGCAATTTAAGTATAGATATCCGAATTAGAAATTCTGGTCAGTTTAAATATCTATACGCAATTACTCAGGACTCTGAAAAGTGGACTGAAAGATGAACTAAGTTTTACTACTGGTGGGAAATTCTATCTTAAAAACATCAGAAAGATTGAATTGTCGTAAGTGAATCTGATCACCTGTTCGATTAAAGGGGTCAGATAAGACTCAATTTTCTCTAAATTCCTCAGACTTAATAACTGAACCCGGCATAACTTGTATATGATATAGAATAATGTGCGATATAAAGAGTAGTGTGTATGGCTTACTGATAAACATCCAATTAAAGTAATACGCAGGATTACTTTTCTATGCTTTGAGCGATATTATAAAGACTAAGTGCTTCTATTTTGTTTTAACCAATCCAACCAATCCACTACATACAATTCTCCACAATTATGTTTGGATGAAAATAATTCATAACATTATTTTATTCCTATTAATAGGCACTTCGATAACAGATCTGATCTGACTATGGCTGGTTAATTGCGCAAAGGTCAAGACTACATGTAGTCAAATAC
Source organism: Nitrososphaerales archaeon (assembly GCA_029237525.1). Taxonomy (GTDB): domain Archaea; phylum Thermoproteota; class Nitrososphaeria; order Nitrososphaerales; family Nitrososphaeraceae; genus JARBAU01. The sequence continues at coordinate 738 of JARBAU010000156.1, forward strand.
AACTGTGCCACACCTGCTATCCATTAATATTAATATTGGTATTATTATTGCTGTTGTTGCTTTTGTTGCTGATTAGTAGTTACAGGAGCTATTTGCTTGTCTATGAATTGCTGAAATGCGGGATCGAACCACTTCTCTACCTCTATATTATTTGTCCAAATTTGTGACAAAGTGCCATGTTTAAATGCGCTTTTCATCCAACGCATCCATCCTGTCCATTCATTGTCACTTACGACTCCTCTCTCACGCATATGATAAGCGTGTGCGAAGGTATATAGAATATGATAACTATACGCTACTTCCGAGGACAGATCTCGTTCAACATTGTTTACAACTTTTATTAGTTCTGGCCTTTCAATTACTATTTGTGTAAGTCCATTCATTCTATCATACATGTCATTGAGAATTTTTGTTTCAATATCCACAGATAAGGACTGCATTTGCTTTCTCGAAAAATAGAGAATTACAAATAATGTAGCGATTATTCCAAGTGCTTCAGCCATACTGAAATATTCGGCTATACCAACTTCAGCCATGTTTTTTCTGTATAATATAAATATGGAGGTGTTCATATCCCTATCGGAAAGAAATTGATGTGTACTAAATGTGCTAAATACATATTTTTTTCCCAATTGGTCTTGCGAGCCTTGCCACAGTTTTCTAGAAAATTCACAGCAGACTCTAGGTCTTGTACTCTAGCAAATGGATCTTAGATATCTGGGGCTCCACATCGCTTTCGCCCCTGATAATTCGCATCAACATAATCTCATACGATAGTATTCGATTTACTAGTCACAGATATCCTTCCTTACTTTCCTTGATTTGGAACTTACATATTAAATCCCCTTTCGCTGCTCTATGCGTCGTTTCAATCTTTGCATCAAGAAGTTTTTCAAACAATTCAGATTCGGTAGAGCATGCTTCCCAATGCTTTTCAGCTATGTGAATAATTGGACAGTTGTATTCCAAAATAACATGGTGCCCACTACCTCTTGATACTTTTTTAGATTCGGCCATGTATCCTTCCTCATCTCTAATTCTAGCAAGTTCTTTAACTCGCCTATCAAAGTCCAATTCTTTCAACCGATTGTTGTATAAATCAAAAAGATTCCTCTGGCGTTCGCGCAGAACCTTTTCAACACCCTCTTTACCCATATTTCTTTCAATAAAGTCAAGCGCATGCGTTGCAATCGCACCATATGATTTTGGAAAAATAGTTTTGCCTTGACTCGTTAGTTTGTAAATCATTCTAGGTCTACCAACATGTTCTCGAATTTCAATTGCTTCTACCAATCCCCTTTTTTGTAAAAGTGCCAAATGCTTATGTACACCCATCCTTGACATCTTCATTGTCTTGGCCAATTCCTGAAGTCCTGCCTCCTGCATAACCTTAAGATAATACAGAAGTCTCTTTTTTGGCTCACTAAACCCGTCGGCAATACTTTCTATTTTTTTGGTTGCAATAGGCAATTAATTATACATATCATTAAATTAACTCATTCATAAACCATTTGGTTGTTTATGCATATCAGACCAACAATACAAAATCTATTTAAGTATCAATACCAAACAAAGACTGATCTTAACAAATTTGACAACAGGATCAAAGATACTTAAGACGACTACTACACAAACCACACAGAATCACATTTTTTATCATAGCTCTGACAAGATAATGGATAAATTCATTAGAAACATACGTGCAATGAATAAAGCAACTGCACATGAATATCATTTCAGATTAACGACTTTTCAAAATTTCGTGACGAATGATTACAAAACTACATTAGACGATTTAATAATGAAAGTTAAACAAGGCAGTGAGGATGCTTATGACATATTAAGTAATTATGTAATATTTCTAAAGCTCACTTCCAATATTTCACCGAGTACACTAAAAGCTCGTATAGTTACTGCTAAAAACTTTCTCGAATATTATGATGTAGATATAAATCCGAGGAAATTCAAACTGAAAGTAAAGATACCCAAAGTTATAAGGAAGAACAAAGAAGTACTATCAAAAGAAGATATAAGTGAGATTCTGAATGCTTGCTCGGATATAAGATTAAAAACATATGTTATGCTATTAGCCTCAACTGGTTTTAGAGCTGTAGAAGCATTATCAATACGAATTAAAGATCTACATCTAGAAGATAGGCCAACAAAAATATTTGTTAGGGGAGAGTTTACAAAGACTAAATCCGATAGACATATTTTCTTAACACAAGAAGTCTCAACTCAATTAAAACAATGGTTGGAATATAAATATCGTGGTAGACGGGTATGCTACAAGGACAATCAATCTAAAAAAACAATTACTGAATACAGAACGCCAGAAAGAAATGATAACGATCTGATTTTTGCTGTATATCAAGATCGAGAAAAACCAGTTCCAAGTATGATATACTACGATCTTGCTAGATCATTTGGAAAGACATTAGATAGAATGGGTAAAGGTGCTAGAGAAGATGGTAACGAAAGACGAAGGCAGATAACTCTTCACTCATTTAGAAGATTTGTAAACACTACCATATCTGATCTCGGTTACTCGGATTACTCGGAGTATTTTATAGGACATTCTGACTCCACATATTGGCGTAAAAAGGATTCAGTAAAAGCAGAGTTATTTTGCAAAATTGAGCCTTATTTGACGTTTCTAAATGTTCATCAATTAGAACGGCAGGGTGCAGATATACAAACGAAGGTAGAAGAATTAGAAGAATTAAATCAGTCACTAAGACAGCGCGATAAGGTAAAGGACGATGCTATAGCGCAATTGTCAGATCAGCTAGTATCTTTATCTGCTAGGTTGCAGGAAATAGAACGGAGACAACAACAAATTTGAACTATAATCCACTAATAGCAAGTCACTTTTGACTTTATGCATACATCATTCCAGCAAAAAAGCTCACTAAAACTAAATTATGGACCATAGCTTCGCTCAATAAACGAGATATAATAATTATGTTGCGGAATGTTTTATTATAAATCGATATATGTAAAAAGATTGGAACAACATCACCTATGCCGGCATAGGTATTGATGGATTGTGGATATATCTATCTGTCCCATACCCATAACTATTAAAAGATTCTTGTATATAATCATAATCTTGTACCCGTTATGAACAAAAAGATACTAGTAGTAATTAGTATAGTAATAGCCGCTATAATAATCCCTTTTGGAATATACACTATTTCTCCATTATTTACAAGCAATACTGTAAATGAACCCTTGCCAACAACTGCTGCTGGCGTAAACAAAAATACTGCGTTATATGACTATCAAAAATTTGTTTCCATGAATGATCGAGAAAGAGGTAATGCTGCTAAGCAAATGAGTCAAAGGGATAAAAATATAGTTATGATTGGGGCTAGCCAGATAAATAATACTATTAATGAAAGCACTACCCCAGATACTATAAAACTAGGGCAACAACAACAACAACAAAACAATTCAACTACAGCACGTAACATAATAACTGGATATTTCATTGGAGCAGGTGATGGATTTCATAATGCAGTAGGATTAGCAAGAGTAATTCAGGTAGGTGACGGAAGCAAAATACTCAGGTTAGAGAACTTCAAATCAACTAATGGGCCTAATGTCCATCTTTACCTTGCTACTGATAAAGCCGCAACTAATTTCATAGATCTTGGAAGACTGAAAGCAAATAACGGAAATCAAAATTATAATATACCTCATGGAACTGACCTAGCAAAATATAATAATGTCCTGATATGGTGTAAGGATTTCTCAGTACTATTTGGAAAAGCACAATTAAAGGCATAGTCATGGATATCATTCCGATACTTACCCTCCAGATCAACATATCAGATCTTACTCCAAATTCATCTTTACTAGAAATGTATAGTAATGAGTAGTATCTACGCCTTGCTAGATTTGTTAGTTAGCCACGGTATAATTGGTTGCGAATCCTTGGAATACTAGTACAGGATCGCCTACATCCCGGTACAATTACCCCATTTATAAGCTTGTGTTTAGCACTTTTTATTTAATGCCAACACTAGGCTTGGAATAAGTATTTGTAATAGTACAATACTTAGTTTCGACTGACATCATACCGCCTGAACAGTCTCCCGAAATAGTTGAATTGTATCCTGATGTTTTTGTTTGAATAACACTATACATTCCCATTTGCAATTGCACAGCTGTACCTGATGAATTGCCTCGAAATGAACTGGGAGAAGGATTATTGCCGTGTACAGTTATTGTAAAATCTGATGGCTTCTTATTACCGCCACCTTCGTTAACCACTCTTTCAGTTACTACCAATGTTCCTTGTACTGAATTAACTGCAGACAAAGATGTCGAAAATGTTTTATTCTCAATGGGTTTTATGTGAGCAATATCATATTGCATCCCGCCTCCTGCGAATGCGCTTGTTATTTCGGCATACGATAATTGAAGTAGACTAACCTTAGGTTTTACCTGCATAGTTGAATTTAGAGAAAGGGAAAGAATCAGTATAAGAATTGCCAAAATCATAGTCAATAGAGTAACAGCTGGTCTTACACCTGTCATCAAATTTACAATATTATGTTGGATAATTTTTCTCTTTCTAAGGGAAATACCTATACCTTTGTTATTGCAAAAATCAGAATACTTTGACTTTTCCGTTCCATATCATTTGGAACTGAGCTACAATCTAATATCATTAACCACTATAAATTGCTAATAACGTAATGTTACTCAAGGAATAGAAAAGTATAATTTAACATACACTAATAGAGACAAAGTATACTTGCGTAAATGGGCTTAATTATATGAACATATGATGAAAAAAGAGCGAATAATAACTGTTGCAATAATGGTAGGATTATTTGGTGGGCTAGTTGGTGGTCCTATTGCAAGTTTAGCTGATTATAGTGCCTCGCCGTACGATAGATTTAAGTTGTTTATCATTCCAGAATTCGTTGGTTTTATATGTTTGGGCTTGATGGTTTATTTTGGAAAGTCAAAAAAGAGAGTGGCAAAAACACGCGATGAAATAGGGGAATTATGTTTTTACCAATAATATATAGTCCGATGACACTAGTGAGTAATTTTTCTATTCCTAATAGAATCTCCTGCCGGTTCGTGATAAATCTATTTTTATTAGCATCTGACTATGTTATTTTTCAAGACCAAGCTTAGCTGAGGCTTTTGCAATCTTCCCAATAACAAGTGTTATCTGGAGGGGTTGAAATGACGATTTATCTTACAGCGTAATTTATTTTGGCAGACTTCAAGATGTCTCAATTCTAATAACTAGTGAACCTTCATTAACCTCAAATCTGGGCAAGCTACCAATAGTAGTCAATATGCCTTCTTCCATGACATACTTAAGAAAAATAGACCATTTCTCGCCCATGTTATGAAGAAGAGTAATAATATATACCGGTCCTTCAGCTTCAAATTCAAAGCGCGCAAAGCCTCCATAATTACATAGTAATTCTAGATATCTAAGGTATGATTCAAGATCCGTTTTTTTGAACCAGAACATAAGAAATTCCCTGGGAACCTTAGCTCCTAATTCACGAGCCCTTCTAATCAGAGCCTCGTCTTCAGTCGCTTCGAGAATAGCCTTTATGCTCTCCTTTCTCAGAGTAATCATGTCAAATTTTTCAGTATATCTATCCCATTGGGAATATTTAGTTAGAATCGTGGATATCAGTGTGCCAACAGTAATCCTCTTTGAATTGGCATCTTTTTGAAGTAGCTCATCCAACTTCTTAGATAATCTTATAGTCCTCAATGCAATCTTTTTATTTTCTTCGACCATATGTGTAGCATAAGACCTCTAACCAGCAAAAAATCATTTAAACTTTGCAGAAAATCGAATGATATGGTAGTCAATTTTCAGGATAGGATCAAAAGTGAAATAAAAAAGGAGAAATGAATATCCTTTCTCTCGTCTGACTACTTTCTATTCTGTGTTTGTTTCTAAACATTCGCATTAACTATTGGACAGTTAATTAACACTCCGGCAAAGTTAGTACTTATCTTCTAAGCTTGGACTGCAGATGTAATCTGAGCTAACGAAGTCAGAAATTCTGCATTTGACGGATCCTTCCATGTCGTAGCCTGTATTCTCCATAATGGGCTATAGGCTACATCACCAACATTTGCAGCTGCAATGCTTGCCTGATAACCCATAGGTCCAGTTCCTTTGATTCCGTTTGTAAATACATAGAGATCAGACGATCCTCCAGATAGCAACGCTGAACCAGTCTTGTTTACATATGGTACGCCTAATGCATCTGCTACGTTCTTGACAGATGCGTCAGTTGCTATGTAATAGATTGTTGAGCCATTAGGTGCAAACCCTCTATGTCCTACAAACGTTACCTGCATTTTCTTAGTATCGATGTTTAGAACTTGTCCTCCACCATATGCCGCCATATCAGATAGAGTCTTATCACTCCTTTCATTCAACGAACCACCATGCCACTGTACAAAAGGACAATTAACTACCGTATTTGATGGAGTTACGGATAATTCTCCGTTCTTCTGTGCAGATAATATATCTGCTTCTGATTTTATCTCCCTTGGACTAACCCCTTGTTTCCACCCTACGTTGTTAATTCTCCAAGTAGGACTATACCCAGGGTCTCCTGGCTGAGAATCCGCTACATTGGCTTGAAAACCTAATGGGCCAGGGCCTTTGATGCCATTTGAAAACACATAAATATTTCCCAATGATTGCGGTGGTGCATTTCGTAATGCTGGTGTATATGATACTCTTGAATGAGTAAAGTTAGTCAAGTGATCAGCTAGCCCCTTATTGGAAGCTTCTGTTGATATATAGAATACTTGGAAACCATTAACATATCCTCTTGTTAGAGGCAATGTTACAGGCACGTTTGCCTTTGTTAGATTTTGGACTAACGTTTGAGGCGATGCACGTGTCTGATCATTAACATGACTGTTGGTTGATGCCGCAAGTACGTCCATACTCCTCCCACTTAGCGTGGATGATGAAACAAGAGCGATCGCTGATAATATAATGGCGATGACGCTCAAAGTTTCCCACGTATTTTTTTGTGCTTTTTTGTTATAGTTGCTCATTTGTCTTTAAATTGTTCTAGTCGTAGCAAGTTTTTATCTTGAACGATTACGAAAATTCAATACTAATAGACTGTACTAGAATGTAATCTTTGAAATACAAAATGATAACGACTTGGAATGGCTCAGAATGGAAGATGTTAAAATCCACTAGTGAAAGATTATTTATCCGAATCTTGGCTGGATAATTACTCTTTCTACTAGAGGCCTTCCCTTGAATCATAATGAAATAAAGTTTTGTTCAGTACTCATTTTATTCATCTATCAATATTACAACATTTGGATTTTCTTTTATGTTCCTTAGTCTTTTTAGATTTTCAGGTCAGGATCACTTAGTCTTCTCATTTATTGATATAAAGTAAAAATCATGATCATTATCATATACAAATACAACTGATACTAAATGTGGTTTGCATTCTATATCAACCGTTGCTAGCCTGGCCACTCTAGCTGTATTGATTATAGCTTTAGTATATGTATCATCAGTGATCAATCTTGCTTGTTTACACCTCTATATTCGATATGCAAAATGATAAAGCGATCTGACATAGGAGGTACGACATTATCAACCTACAGCACAAACCTGGTAACTCAATAGTTAAACACTTTCTTAGAATACAGATGAATAGACAAGTTTGTTATATATGAGTACGATTCCTCGTGTTCAATGCATTCTCAATCATTTGATTTACAAATTGAGTGAGCAATGTTCAGTTCGAGATCATCCAATATATCCAATATATAGAAAACATTAAGGATCTTGAGTAATTGTTTACTGTATATGATCAGATGTAGGTATTCGTATAATTTGTAAACCTGCTAATTTATAAATAAATACTAATAATTGAAGCCTATGAACACGGTTTTCGAAAGTATTAAGAAAGAATTGATGAGTTGGCCAGAAGTTTCGGCTGAGCCCCATAGGTTTGGAGGTGTCGAATTCCGACGAAATAGGAAAGAAATGGGGCATATTCATGGCGACAGATTAGCAGATCTGCCTTTTCTAATGGAAACTAGAGACAGGTTAGTCAATTCTGGCAGAGTATCTCCTCATCACATTTTACCACATTCTGGATGGGTAAGCTTTTGGATTAAAGGAGAAGAAGATATACCCTTAGTCATCGAGTTATTTAAAATGAGATACGA
>JARBAU010000012.1 GCA_029237525.1 Nitrososphaerales archaeon
ACAATATATGCATGTAAAATGGCAAATCAATTCACACATATTTCATTGAATAACAGAATTAATGTTGCGCCTAATCTGATTGTGAGCTCTCCCCTCACTAGACTTTACGATTCCGCTGAACGCTATGAGGTATACATTGCCTTACGTCGAGCAATCAATGTCATAGAATCCACGCCTTATTTTGGTAAATTGATACCGGAAACTCAGTCTAATCTAGGTTATTCTATCACAGAGCCGAAGGATTGTAGCGATGTTATGGCAGCCGATGGACGGATTGTCAAGGTAGGAAACAATGCAAGACTTGCATCAGACTTAGGATTTGGTGCCTCTAAACATGTTGCGGCCGCAATTCTAACACATATGAGTTTCAAGCCTTTCATGAGATCTGCAATGAACATTAAGTATGATTCCAAAATTATATCAATTGCTAGCAAGATATTTGTAGTTGCTAACTATGATCGTACTGAAGAGCCTAAAAAAATAAAGAAAAGAGAAGGTCATTCGATTTCTTGGGGAGTTATTCAAGCATTGAATAATACTCCTAACGCTGACGTTATCTACCACAAAGGTGATTTTGGAAAGGAAGCAATGACTCTTGTATTTGCTCCTACACCTATTGAAGTAATAAAGAAAATAATTCGAATATTGAAAGACTACTGACTAGGGAATATGAAAGGTTACTATAAATGGAAGATTTTTTACATCAATGAACTAAATAATGAAAGCTGTAATACTTGCAGGAGGGTTAGGCACAAGATTGCAACCTTATACTTTTTTCATTCCTAAGCCAATGTTGCCCCTTGGTAATAAGCCTCTTTTGGAGCATATTATTGAATGGCTAAAAAGTAAACGAGGTGGAAAATTTGAACAAATTGTTCTTTGTGTGAGTTACCTGCATAGAGCTATAGAAGAATACTTTGAAAATGGTACGCGATTTGGCGTAGAAATAGAATATGCTCGATCAGATCGTCCTCTTGCCACTGCAGGACAATTGAAGACTGCAGAAAGGCATCTTCAAGATGAAAGGTTTGTGTGTGTATACGGAGATTCTATCTATGAGTTCAATCTCGATAAAATGATAATCGAGCATCGAGATTCGCGGGCATTTCTATCAATGGCACTTTCATCGTACAAAACAAACCTCAAGTACGGCTTTATTGACCTTGACGATAACAGTAGCACCAATCCCCTGAACGGCAGAGTAATAAAATGGCGAGAGAAACCAGAGATTACGGGCCTTATAAACATTGGATGTTATGTGATGGAACCTGAGTTTTTTCAATTAATCCCGAAATCCAGTACCTTTGGTATGGACGACGCAGTTCGTAAAGCTCTCGATGCTAAGAAACTCGTTAAGGGATTTAAGACCAAATCTGGGTTCATAGATATAGGCGACAAGAGGTCTTATCTTCAGGCCTACAAAAGATATGTTGAAAAACTTGGAAGAATTTAAGGCTAACTATCGTAACAAATTAGTTAAAAATTAATTGAAATATACTTGATGATAATTTGAGTTCAGTTTTGTAAAATGCCTGATTACTCAAGCCGAATTCTGTTACTTGTTTGATTCTTGGGTTGCAAGAACTGGTATACCCCAATAAGCACTATTCCAACTCCACCGGCTATGAATGCATAATTCACTGGATCGAACATAGATATCATCATCCTTTCGGGAATTTTAGTACTGACAGACTTGAGTGACATTATGCCAATAATAAGAATAATCCCTGCTATTATAAGAACTGGGCCAGCACCTTTATTCCGAGAACCTCGTGTCATCGCAAATACGATCCCGCTGATCACCAAAGCAGGGGCCCCTGATATAGAAACTATTTGTACCATTACTGCGACAGGATCTACGACTGTATTTGGGCCATTTCCGGTTGGACCAATGAGAAATGTATAAAAAGACAATAGCAGGGCAACGTACATTGCGCATAGACCCAGCGAGGCGAAACTGAGCCAGGTCTCAAGTTTCGGCATGCAATATATTCCAAATTACCATAATAAATAATATCACCTCATGTGATGCCTACCAGACCTGCAAGCTCTTTCCTACAAGCTGATCCCAAAAGTTCAGCTGATTTCTCAGGGGTTACTTCATTCACGTAAACCCCAAAACCTCTCTCCAACCCAGACCAAGTACTCAACTGCGGATAAACTTCTATGTGCCAATGTATCTGCCTGCTGTTTTTCTTTTCGGGAGACAAGTGAAATACTAAATTAAAGGATACATTGTCCAGTGCCTTGGACATACCGCCCAATGTGGCACGCATCATAAGAGCTAAATCACCTATCTCCTTCTGTGTTATTTTCGAAAAAGCAGTGCTGTGTCTCTTAGGATAAATCCAGAATTCATATGGATATGTTGGAGCCCAAGGCGAGAATGCGAGAAAACTATCTGTTGCTAAGATCTGTCTTGGCCCGCTAGACTCAACACCAAGGATCTGACACGCTGAACAAGTACCGTGATCATTCATATATCTATGGTAGGCTTCTGCCTCCATTTCAATTGTCGGAGGGATTGCTGAAAATGTCATCATATTCAAATGAGGATGAAGAATTGCACCACCAGCACCAGCTCCACAATTTACAAAGATCGATACATAAGTCACACTCTTTTGTGAATAGAGCCATCTCACTCTGTCTTGTACAACGAGCAGTACATTAGCCCATTGATCTATAGAAATCTGTGAGAGAGACTGATTGTGACTTGGGGACGCGACAACTACTTGATGATAACCATAAGCAGGTTCACTGTAATGTGGCTTATCTGAGAATTCAGACACAGAAACAGTAGAAACAGCTGGATGACTGCTCTGGAAGACTCTAACACACCAACCATCGACACAATTCTCATCTGAATCTGAAAGTCTCTGTAACATTCCATCTTTAGCGACTAACGCTATAAGTGCAGGTTCAGTCATAGCTTCATTTCCAGGGCAATATGGACATTGATTCTTCTCGATTTCGTCTCCCACACGACTGGTATCGGCTACGGGAACAACTACAAACCTGTCCAAAACATAATCTTTTCTAAGAATGCTCAACTAGCTTGTCATACCTCTAAACATCGTAGGTTACCTTTCAAATAAAGGTTCTCCAAAGATCGGGTTCTGAATACTTGGAATCAAGTATTAATAAATTAAAGTTCTACCGGTTACGTTGTTAAGTATTAATAAATATCATTAGACTGTCTCTTTCGACATATAAGTTGTATAATCGGAGTGTATACATTGCAATAATATTTCGGAACATCTTGAGATTAAGTGCAGATAATTTATATTGAATGATATTCAACGATAAATTTAAACTCATTTGAAGAAACCGTCATTTAATTGCTCCATTAGAGATAAATCTCTCGCGATAATCCGAATTTCCTATGAATGAACAAAACCGAAACTGTAAGATTATTTATGTTCTCTTAGACGGAGTAGGCGATCTAGCACATCCAAATTTTGGTAATACAACTCCACTTGACGCAGCGAACACGCCATACTTGGATTTTTTGGCTAGTAAAGGATGCATGGGGAACGTATTAAGTGTCGGGAAAGGCATTGCGCCCCAATCTGATATTGCCGTCTTCAATATGCTTGGCTATAGCTTTCGCGATGGAAACTATGTTGGTAGAGGAGTAATTGAGGCAATTGGTTCGGGGATTGACTTCAAGAATGGTGATCTGGCTCTAAGAGGAAATTTTGCAACAGTGGACTCAAATGGTAGAATATTAGATAGGAGGGCTGGCAGAAACATAACGGTAACTGAAGCCAGCGAATTATGCAAAAGTCTGAATGATACAATTAAATTCAGCGATCTGGATGTCTCGATTAGCATAGTTCCTACAATTTCTCACAGAGTCGCTATAAGACTTAGGCATGCGAAGCATTCTTTGTCTGAAAAAATTTCCAATACTGATCCGGCTTATACTAAAGTTAACGGCATTGGCATAGCAAAGGCATCCTCACCCGACGAGAGAATTTTGCAAAGCCATCCTGAAGACAATTCTGATGCTGCCATTATTTCTGCAAAACTTGTGAATGAATTTACAAGCCAGTCGTTGGAAATACTAAAAAATCACCCAGTTAATAAAGCAAGGAATGCCTCAGGGTTAATGAATATTAACGGAATTTTGACACGAGATTCAGGTAACAAGTACCCTAGCATTGAGTCGATGTACTCAAGATATGGGTTGAACTTTGGAGCTATAGTCGATATGCCGGTCGAAGTGGGGATTTCAAGGGTACTAGGGATGAAGATGTTCAGAGCTGGTAATGTTCAGGATTATCAGGTCAAGGCTTTGCATGCCGTAGACAGATTGCAAGAATTGGACGCTATGTATATCCACATTAAAGGACCGGATGAATTTGGACATGACGGCGATTGGCAGGGAAAGAAGAACAATATCGAAGCCATTGACAGATTATTTTTTGGGCCTTTGGTTGACAGGAGGGACATTGAAGATACCTTGATCGTTGTTTCAGGAGATCATTCTACACCTTGTATAAAAAATAGTCATAGCGACGATCCAGTCCCAGTATTATTTTCTGGATGTAGTGTGAAGAGTGATGGCAGTGAACGATTTACAGAATATTGGGGCCGGAAGGGGAAGCTAGGACTATTATTGGGGGACCAAATTCTGAATCAAATACTCACATATAGATCCAAGAATAATGCTTACTGATGATTGGTATTGATTGTAAAGGTGAATCGCCATAAATTACAAACCATAGATGCTGATTCCCTAAATATAAAATTGCACGTTAATCGACCAAATTAACTCATTCGACCGTTACCAATCATGCTAACTTTGCATTGTTCGCACATTTGCTCATCGATATCTGATTCTATATCATGATGTACGTCACAGATAATCATAGTGAATCTCATATAATTGCACAGTTGCAAAAACTTTGACATGGTATAAGGTGTATATGCATTGTTTCCAGCCAGATCTCGCGCTATCTCGTCTATCATTCGCATAACTTCTTGAAACGAACTGAGCTTTGTGATTAAATCGGTATCTCCTCTTGTACCCCTTATGTAATTACTGACTGCTGCCTGGGTGATACCTAAAGCTCTTGCAGCTAATTCTTCCTTCATTTTGTATTCTCTAATCAATTTAACGGCAAGAATTGCCCTTATCGCTGGAATAAGAGATTTGGCCTCTATTTCTGCAGGCAAGAGCATATTTAAAAAAACTTCGACTTATTATATAAACCTTATTCATTACTTGAATGGATAGACTTGCGTAAAGTTAGTTGAAGGTTTGCATTAAAAATCAATAGCTCATATTTAAATAATTGTTTTCTGAGAATCTACTAACTAATGGATTGTGGAAAAGATGGCGGGCTTGAATTTGAAGAATAATGTGAAAGGAGTTACTTAGTATAGTATGACAATCAAATTTGGATTTACCCAAGGGCTTAATGTTGCTCGGTTAGGATTGGACGAAACTCAAATTTTAACTGCCTGCCAAATAGCCGATAGGCTGGACTACGATTCAGTATGGGTCATGGATCATTCCAATGTTCCGCAGTGGAAAAATGCAGTTGTTAACGATGCCTGGCTAATGCTGGCGGCTATTGGGGCGTCTACATCAAACGTGGAGTTGGGAACTTGTGTTACTGATGCAATACGTAGACACCCTTCAACCATTGCCCTATCCGCTATAACACTTGACCGAATAACTAAAGGTCGATCTATTTTGGGAATTGGTGCAGGGGAAGCTCAGAATGTAGTAGACTTTGGGATAGAATTCAACAAGCCAGTCTCCAAGTTTAAGGAGCAATTAGAAGTAATCGAACGTTTATTTAATTCGGATCCAGACAATCATGTCAACTATTCTGGCGAATATTACAAGCTCATAAATGCATGCCTTCAAGCGAAATCAATCCGAAAACCAAGGCCTCCTGTTTATATTGCTGCAGGTGCCCCAAGAACACTTGAGTTATGTTCAACTTATGGGGATGGTTGGATTCCTATAGGCTATACTCCAGAATTGTTTAAACATCATGCCAGGTTTATTGCTGAAAAGGCAGAAAAGCTAGATAGAGATATGACTGATTTTCAATTTGCCAATGATGTCGACATATACTTTACTGATGATGGGGAGGAAGCATGGAATAAGATGAAAAATGCAGTAAAAGTTAGTTTATACAAACCAGAACTTCTGAAGGTTCATAATATACAGCAAGATTCAGAATTTGATTTTAGACGATATTTTACTGAGTACGCAATGAATAAACCTGAATTGATGGAACAAATGAAAAAAGCTGCCATGCAAATTCCAGACTCAGTGGCTAGGACTGCTATTGGAGTAGGTAAGCCCGATGATGTTATTCAAATGTTGGATAGATTCATTAAAGCTGGAACAAATCACTTCATTATACGATTCTGGGGCTTTGGATATTTCAAAAACATTGAACTCTTTGGTAACAAAGTTATTCCCTATTTCCGAGACCAGTACAAGTAGGTTAGATGCTATAGATAAGGATCAAGTCTAGAATTACCCATCGGATTGGAATGTGCTGCTTTCACGTTTGTGCTCTTCACAAGAGCATAGGCCTCAAAACCCATATTCTTAAGTATGGTAGCAAATTCTCTGGCGAACCCGTGAAATGTATAGATCTTTTTCGGTTTGCATTTATTGACCACAGCCAAAAGTTCGGTGAAATCACAATGATCACTCATTGGTAGGGCGTAGTCGAGTCCCATCATGTACTTGTACCTTGAATTAACGGCCCAACCACTGAAGCCTATCGTTATGGCGTTATATCTTATCTTTAATTCGCGAACGAATTTACTCCTACCATGAGTCAATGGGGAGATGAGAATCCAGGGAATTCCTTTTTTGATTTTGCCAGCTTTTTCAGCTCCTTGAAAAGTTGAAGCCTGCTTTAAGTCTATCCCAAGATCCCTATATACACAATTAATTCTATCTATAGAATCATAGACATACATAGGCTCCCAATGGCGAAAAAGCTCTGTCAGTAGCTGAGCCTTTCCTAATTGATATCCCATGAGAACGACTGGAATGCCCCTATTATAACAATCTGATATTATTTTATTAGCTGAATGCACTATTTCTGATATGGCAGGGAACATATATTCTGGTCGCCCAAATGTCGATTCGATAATTAATGTTTCTATTTGTGGTAATACTGCGGGTTGCATAAAGCTTCGGCTTCTAGTCGAGAGATCACCAGTATAAAAGATTTCCTCGTCGATTACTAGCCCCTTCGATCCGAGAATGTGACCACTATGAAGTAATTCAAACCCAGAGTGTTCCTGGATAATATCTCCCAAAGAATATCCACGTTCTCTGGCGATTCGAGAAGTCTCCTTTGACGCTAAAGTGACTGATGTAAGATATCCCCCTTTTTTACTGTAAAGATGGTCAGTGTGAGCATGCGAAACAAACACAAAATCAGATTGTTGTTTTCTGTGCGGGTCTAATAAAATAGTCTTATGGCTATTCCGTGCAACAATATTAGTGTCAAACAAATCTATGGTCCATTGCAATAGCGAATCAACAACTTAAGGCCGACTCATTATTTTAACATTAAGGATTCTGTTGTTGGATGATATTGATGAATGGAAATAAGCATGATCACTAGATAGCATTATCATAGCATAACATACTTTACTTTATTGAACGTTCAATTGATCAGCAATTGGAAAGAGAAAGTCCTACACACCTCGTCATCATGATTTCAGGAAGAGGGTCCAATATGATGGCCATTCTAAAGGCAATACAAACTGGAATTATTCGGAATGTTGTTCCCGAGATCGTCATTTCTAGCAAAGCCAATGCTGGTGGCCTTGAATATGCAAAACAATTCGGAATACCAACCGTCGTGTTTCAAAACCCTGAATTACGGGAGTGGGCCTACGATAGCCAAATCGCTAATTTACTCGATGATCTCGGTCTTAAGGGATCATCATCACTCATTTGCCTTGCGGGTTACATGAGAATTTTGAGCAAACAATTCGTAGATAAGTATAATATGAGAATCGTAAATGTTCATCCCTCGTTACTACCGTCATTTCCTGGTTTGAATGCACAGAAGCAAGCAATCGAATATGGAGTGAAGGTTTCCGGATGCACAGTACACCTCGTGGATGCAGGTATTGATACGGGACGAATTCTTATGCAAAAGGCCGTACGTGTATACATCAACGATACCCCAGAAACACTCTCTGAAAGGATATTGAAATGGGAGCACATAATCTATCCAAAAACTATAAATTCATATTTAAATGCCAATCTTAAGACTAAAATGCATAGACCAGTCTAATTACAAATCAACGCTTTTGGCTCGACTAATCATATCGAGTAGTGATTCGTGAATCTAATCAAAAGCAAAATAAATGGTATTAGAATATCCTCAGGAAGTTGACTGCACAGATAATTGACGGTATTCATGTGGCGAAGTATATCAAATCTAAAATGACAAAAAAGATTGCCGCCTTAAGGTCTCAGAATTTGGAACCTTGTCTTGCAACTATTTTAGTTGGAGACAACGTCGCTTCAGCCACTTATATCAAAAATAAACAACGAGCGGCCGTTGAGTTGGGATTAAAGACAAAGGACGTCAGACTACCCTCATCATGTCCACAATCCGAACTAATAGCGATAATAAAATCATTAAATGAGGACATCCGCGTACATGGAATACTTGTGCAGCTTCCCCTACCTAATCACTTGGACCCGTTTATCATTACAAATACTATTAACCCTATTAAAGACGTAGATGGGCTTACCCCAACCAATATGGGTTTGCTTGTCGGTGGAAAGGGATCTTTGAAACCATGTACCCCCGTTGGAATAGTTGAACTATTAGATCATTACGGCATAAACGTAAGTGGGCTACATGTTGTGATAATAAATAGAAGCCAGCTAGTAGGCAAACCTCTTGCATTCCTCTTATTAGAGAAAGATGCGACGGTCACCATCTGTCATTCAAAATCATATAATCTTCTGAAAGAGATCAAAGATGCAGATTTAATCGTAACTGCAATTGGAAACCGAGACAAATTCACGTTGACCGGAAGCATGATTAAGACTGGATCCATCATCATTGATGTAGGCATTACTAGACTAGGTGGAAAATTAGCTGGTGATGTAGACTATTCTTCTGTGGCGAAATATGCTTCTTGGATCACTCCTGTTCCAGGGGGTGTTGGTCCCATGACAGTATCTATGTTACTAAACAACACTTTGATTGCAACATCTTTATCGAAGAATTGAATGTTTGGTATAACAAAGATGGCGCTGGACGTCAAAGCAAAGGTAAGGCGGGAATTTCTTGTTAGACGTAATTCACTAGCTTGGCAACAGATATATGAATCGAGTAGTATTATTCAAGACAAGGTCATAAATTCTTCAGAATTTGGAGCTGCAACAATTGTTGGGAGTTATTTTCCAATAAATTCAGAAGTACTAACTCAAAACATAATTGAGGCAGCATTAAGTCATAAACGTGTTGGCCTTCCAAAAGTTGTGGGACGAGACATCAGAATTTACGAGATCGTTCAAATTGCTTGGCAAAACCAGTTACGACCTGGAAAATATGGGATTAAAGAGCCATTCAATTGTGAAGACATTTCTGAATTGATCACATTACTAATTGTCCCAGGGACAGTATTCGATTTGAATGGAGGTAGACTTGGATATGGGAGAGGCTATTATGATAGATTCATATCGCATTTGAAGCACGTCGGGATTCCTGTTTTTACCATCGGGCTGGCCTTTGACTTTCAGTTGATAGAAGAATCGACGCTTCCATGTACCTCACAGGATGAACGCATGGACATGATTATAACGGATCGAAGGATAATTAAAGGAATGAAATCTAATTCGTAGTTTTCGCTATATCCTTTCGATAGTACTGTTCGTTGTTACCCCAGGAGATCTTCTGTGCTGCTTCATACGCTCTTATAGCTGCCTTGTCAAGATTTGACCCTCTTGCGGCAATGCTCAAAACCCTACCGCCCTTAGTGTATATTTGACCATCAAATTTTCGTGTGGTTCCAGAGTGGAAGACTGTAATGTTATCACCAAAATCTGAATTTAGACCGCTAATCATTGACCCCGTTTTGAAGATTCCTGGGTACCCTTTAGCTGCCATCACTACGCATACTGCATGTTCAGAACTCCATTGCAATGGTTCCATGGATTCAAGTGAGCCACGGAGTACACTTCGGACATACGGATACAGATCTGACTTCATTCTCATCATGATAGGCTGACATTCCGGATCTCCCATTCTAACGTTATATTCCAACAAGTATGGATCGTTTGTGGACTCCTCTATTAATATGCCAAAATACAAGAATCCCTTGAAAGGTTCAGGGAAATCCCTAATGCCCTTCATAGTTGGCTCAACAATCTGTCTCAATGTCCTATGAAAGATTTCATCAGAAAAGAATGGCACAGGGCAGAAGCTACCCATACCTCCTGTATTAGGACCCACATCATTATCTAAGATCCGTTTATAGTCTTTTGCTGAAGCGAGCAATTCGAAGCTACTGCCATCAGTTAGTACGATTAAGGATAATTCTCGTCCTTTCAATCTCTCTTCAACCAGAATCTTGTTTCCTGCGTCTCCGAACTCTTTTTTTACTAAAATCTTCTTAACTGTCTCAAGAGCATCATTAGTGCTAGTTGGTAAGAATACACCTTTTCCTGCTGCTAATCCGTCAACTTTTATCACTACATCCGCATCTTTACTAATTATATAATCAGCTGCCACTTCCTTATTTGAAAAAACTCGAAATTCGGCTGTGGGTATGCCGTTCTTTCTCATAAAATTTTTGGAATATATCTTACTTGATTCTAGCAATGCACCCTCCCTGGTTGGCCCCAGAATAGGAATGTCTGCTGTATGAAATGCGTCAACGATCCCATTTGCTAATGGACCTTCAGGACCGACAATAGTTATACAATCATGCTTTGCTGCAAACTCGATAAGTTCTGGCACCTGATTAGTATCTAGATTAATGTTAGTAGAAGTGCCGCCGTTGCCTGGGGCATAATATATATTTGATACTAAATCGCTCTGGAGAAGTTTCCAACCTATTGCATGTTCCCTGCCTCCTGAACCTATTACCAAAACATTTGCTGATTTATCCTCTGTTAGAATTGTCATTAGTACAATAAGTTACGGGACTCAAATTAAATTAAGTGGGTGATAGCCATTGATGATCTAATTTAGAACCCTGTACTAAGAACAATGCCTTTGACCGATAGGATTTTCTTGACCTCCTTCGATTATCCAATTACTACTAATGTATCATGAAAAGATCGCTCAAAGATTTGTGTATGCTTAAACTATTCTGATTGTCAAAACATATTTTGAATTAAAGGATCTACATCCCGTTAATATTGACATTGACATTTAATAGGTTATGATATTCTTAGTAATTTTATAATCAACTTGTATAGTCCTGCTGCAATCCCGGGTTCTCTCAACCGCTGTTGCACACGGGTGCTATTTGTTGCGTATCGGGAGCTCATTAGTTTATAGCTCTCTAGGACAGGTCATTTTAATGATTGCTTAAATATAGTCAGGTCGCTCCAGATTCAGAGAATGGCCGCAGAGACAGAATCAACAATAAATATTTTCGAAAAAGTAAAAAAAGATCCATAAACCATATTTGAAATTCGGCAATTTAACAGGTAGTCAAATCCGAATAACTCTTTCAGATTTCAGCGGTAATTTACGACATTTTAATGGAATGGTTTGGATGTTAGATATTCATAATCAAGATTTGACTCTTGGGAAATATCTAGAGAAAACGTATATCCCCTGGCCATACAAAATGAAGAAAATAAAACTGTCAGTAATGGCTTACGATTGTATGATAGTTATGAAACAGTTTGATAATGGAAAAGACATAGGAAAAACCTATTCCCTTCGATGGAGCGGCGAAAGTAATCTTCCAGACAATTGTAGGTATCCGAGTGATATCGTAAATGAACAAGAGGTATTACCATTTTCCTATCTAAATGCATTAAGACAGAGATCTATCGACAGGCTAGATATTCCTATCGGCCAAGGAAATCAAATGATGATGTTTTTCAGCTTTCAAGACTCGGAAAATATATTTATCGTCGACAAAAACGTGAGAAGTTTAGTAAACTTACCTTCTGTTTCAATACCCTTATCTTCGCTTAACTCGCTTAACTTTCTTGTAACAATCACAAGTAGTGATCATCAATTTAAGCACGGTATTTCGCTAAAAGCCGAATCATGGAACAATATTACTCTTAATCCAGCAACTATCAATATTGCATGATTTCCATTCGAATCCATTCTTGACCAAGATTTCATTGATTTCGCGCCATTCTTTTTTGCTTAGCCATTGAATAGGTTTAATCTCTGTATATGTATCATGCTCTGTGACCTTAACTTTGTTTATACGAATTCCTAGCATGGTCGCATACTCATTCTTATTAACCGCAGCCAGACGCATCAGTGATTCGACTTTATTTCCATTAAATGGCAATACAATGCCGGCTTTTTCGGCTGGAGTTCGATTCTTCAGTGCCTGATGAGGTCTAATGAAATTATAATGAATACGCATTGCATCCACCAAGTCCTGAGTCGGTTTGGCCATATCCAGACCATGCATGACTGTCTCCCTATCTCTTACAGTTTCGTTCAGCCTTTCGACCTTAGAATTTATGCCTTGATGTCCTGAGCCTACACTTCTAACATTTTGAACCCTGGGATTCTTTAGATTATACAGTTCTTTATTGAAGGCATCGTCGTAAGTAGGTAATCCGTCATGAATTAATGCTGAGGGTAATGGGGCGCGCTTTTTCATTTCCTTAAATAATGCTACGCCTGCATTAGTGTCACGTTTCTGACTTATCCTAGAGCAAATCCAAAACCGAGTAGAAGAATCCATTAAGTTCCAAAGCCATGAATAATGATTATCGAATTTCCTGTTAGTATGATTTTCTGGATTTGTTAAATTCATTTTCGTTTTATTATCTTCCTTTCGGACGTGCAACATCATCTCATCCACCTGATAGACACCTCCTACCTGTGGCACTAAACTATCCACGTATGGCTGAACAGTCTTGCCAAACTAGCGTAGCCATCTACAGATAGAAGAGCAATTGATCTTAAAACCATAGAACTGTTTGAGATGGTCGGCAATTTTGCGCAGTGACACTCCCTTAAAGTAAAGATCAACGGCAGCAGTGATTAGTTTAGCAGATGCCTTCGAGTTCTCGAAAGCAGGGTTTACTGTATATCGATAGTTACATTCCTTGCACAAATAACGCTGAATGTCACCGCTGTTTTTATTATGTCTAATACCGAACTTTTTATAATCAGAACTTAGACATTTAGGGCATGTGACCTGACCGATATCAATGGCATTGTAATTCGCGATGTTTTCGCTATTAACTAGTGGCGCAAAAGTGTCCTGGTAGATCTTCTTTCGCAGTAGCTTGCTAAACTTTACGGCATGAATGTGTTTACATTCTAAGTGTCTATAGGCATAATCGCGGCATTCGCAGATCCAACCTTCCTTATAGGTCTGAGTTGCAATATACCATTTGCTTAGGTCGGTTTGTGAGTGCACTCTATAGGTGAGTTTGTTTAGTCTCTGGAGTGCTAATGTGTTTGCGATTTCTAATCCGCGCATTTCCCTCGCCGTTAATTCAGTGGTCATCTATAGCAGTATATTACCTTCTATATATTGCTGGCATTAGGTTTATAAGGGTTGCTATATAAGTCTATAACGGTTAATAGCAGTATATGGCAATGAAAAAGGTGACTGTGGCAATGACAGATGAGATGTATAACGACCTAGTTAATGAGCGTAAGAAAAGAAGACTAGCGACTGTTGCTGAAACTGCGCGCTCTGTTATTGGGGAATATTTAGCTGGTACTGATTAAGTCGACGGGGTTAGATGAATCCCACATTTCATTATAGCTCTGCCAGTAAGTTTTGAAAAACTTCTTCTGATTCTTTATTGTTAATTCATGTATGCGGCGATCCTCTTTTCGAATACTGTATAAATAAGGTTCTACCCTCATAGTGCCTCGTGATTCATCTTTAGGATCAAGTATGAACATAGATTGTACTGGTATCCCGTCAAAGACTCTGATTTCGAGTTTGTCACCATCCTTTCCTAGATCACTCTTTGATCTTCGTAGGCGATTTAGAGAACTATTGGCAGTTCCTATATCGGAACTCACCAAGGCGTTGATCTGTTCCCGTAACTGAGTATTTGGGTTACACATAAGAATACGAAGAGTATGGATATTTTCAGATTTTAGGTTTGTTTCGATTACATTGATGAAACTGCCTGTAGTTTCTTCTAATGTTATACCGAAAATATGTATTCCAGATTTGCTTTATTCAAAAATTCATCCAATTTTATACCACTTCTTCTATTATAGATATTAATACTGGTCTCTTTATATTTTATATTTAATTTTCTTAAATAAAACAGGATTAATAGAATTCCGATCATGACAAAGATGATTATTAATATCAAACCAGCAATACCATAGACCACACTATTCTGTGCTAATGATCCCATGTACCATGCATATACCTGATCCCATGCCTTGGTGAGTATAATTCCCAATATCACTTCTGCTAGGACTCCGAGTGCTGCTTTATGCGCTCCGAACAACTAATTTCTGGTAGTACATCCAGGATGCATTTATAGTGACTCCCGTCTTGCAACGGGATCGCCCTATATGCAGCAGTCATCCAAAACTCCCGATTTCGCAGCAGGACTACTTGTATTACGACATATATACATCTCATGTGATATGAACTTACGAAATATTGAGAAAAGTTATTCTACTAATTATTTTAGTTCTTGCAGCAGCCGGTTTTATATACGGCTATAATTATATCTTTCATTTCATAAATAATCCATATGTTAACACCGTGGAACCATCGCCAGCAGAAAACCGAATTGCAATTTCTGAACCTCCACTGGATAAGTATTCACGCATAATCGGCCTATTGGGATTGCCCAGAAATAATAGCAAACTTGATCTTCCTGGCTTATTCAAACAATCGCAGGACTCTGTTGTGCAAATTACATCAATACGTGGTACAGAAGCTTCTGATACTGGTAATAGATTGGGTTCGGGTTTCGCGTACGATACAAATAGGCACATAGTCACAAATCAGCATGTAGTTGGTGGAAATAACTTGCTAGATGTAACTTTCTCAGATGGAACAATTTATCGGGCACGGCTAATTGGTTCGGATCCATTTACCGATATTGCTGTATTGTACGTGCCTAAAGTTCCAACTAATAAATTGATGCCGCTACCTTTGGGTAATTCTACGAGTGTAAGGGTTGGGGAGCAAGTTGCTGCAATTGGAAATCCATTTGGTTTATCAGGCTCGTTGAGCGAGGGAGTGATTAGTGGTTTAGGCAGATTACTTCCCTCAAATGCAAATTCAAGCTCGCGTTATTCTATACCAGATGTAATACAAACAGATGCCCCAATTAATCCAGGAAATTCTGGCGGACCACTTCTTGATATGAAGGGTGAGGTCATAGGAATGACTTCCGCAATTTTCTCTAATACTGGTGAGTTTTCAGGGGTCGGGCTTGCCATTTCTTCAGATACCATGAAAAAGGTCATACCGCTACTCATAGCTAATGGTACCTACGCTCATCCCTGGCTAGGGATCTCTGGAACCAACATGACTCCTGAGCTTGCATCAGCTCTTGGACTAAAAGATCCGAGGGGATTTTTGGTGATTGACGTAGTTCCTGGGAGTCCAGCTGCTAAGGCAGGTATACTGGGAGGAGATCAAATCGTTAGTATCAATGGTCAGCAAATTCCATTAGGTGGCGATGTTATTCTACGAATTGGTGACACTCCAGTAAGGAAAATTGACGATGTTCTGGCCTATTT
Organism: Nitrososphaerales archaeon; assembly: GCA_029237525.1. Lineage (GTDB taxonomy): Archaea > Thermoproteota > Nitrososphaeria > Nitrososphaerales > Nitrososphaeraceae > JARBAU01. The sequence goes on from JARBAU010000012.1 coordinate 15,915, forward strand.
AGAACGATATAAGACTATAGGAGAAACTACGAATCTTCTAGTCTTACGCGGTGGTCAGGAAACTAATGTGATTTTGAAATTGACCGCGAGACCAAATTCGATCAGTCAATAAGGTATCCTGTGCTATAATAAAGGTTCAAAGGAAAGATGCATGTTGTTTAACAAAGCAAACGAAAAACAAAACTAATAAGTCGTCAGAATTTAACTAACGCCATTGAAAGATTATGACCACTACATTATTTGGTTAGATTATTTCAATAGGAGCCTTTCGAGACACAAGGGTCGTAAGCTCAAGCGTGAGTCTTCTATATTTGATCCAACTCTAGAAGATCTCATCGACGCTGCCAGGTCCATCGGTTATGATCCTCCACAAGAAAATACCAACGACCACGCAAGGTACCCAAGAAGGCCTTACGTAAGATCTGGGTATATTATGCTTCCAAAAAAAGAGAACAAATTATATCTAATTCGATCAATAGCTGAAAAACTAGTACAAAGAAAGAACAAAAATAGACCATCAAATCGTTAAAATAGAGTCTCAAGCGACAAAGAGTGGAGCAGATTTCTTTGCTCAGTATTCTTATATAAAGGTCGTTGTATATTGATTCTCGGTTTGTCGCCGATCGGGGAGATAATTCATCTTGCGAAGAGTGGGAGATATGTTGTTAAACTTTCCGAAACTGGATTTAGAATTCGCAGCGGAGAGATTCTTTACGATGACTCTGGTAGGCGAACCGGAAAAGTTATCGAAACAATTGGTCCTGTTTCCGCTCCTTATGCTTCCGTGTTGCCACTAGTCGATCGTCCGAAAAAAGCAATAGGAACAAGACTGTTTTCTGGATCTTTTAAACATACCAAACCAATCCGCAGAAGAAATTTTGGAAAAAAGAAAAAGTATCCAAGAACAGATTTGAACAATTGAAAGTATATCTATTATTTGCCGAATTTACTTGTCATATAATTACTTTTGCGTCTGATCTGAAGCCGAAACACCACCAAACACAACTTTAATTTTTGCTCTAAAGCAACTCTAATTGATCTGAACAGGTTCTCGATTTGGATATGCTGAGTTAATATTTTTGTGCCATCCCCACTATGTCTTGAACGTTTCCAAACCCTTTGTTTTCCAAATATTTCCTGATGCCTCTCGATATCAAGTGAAAAATATTTATTCCAATAGTCCCGATTCCGCTACCTATTTGTACTGCCGACGCACCTGCCAGCAAGAACTCAACAGCGTCTTCCCATGTGAAGATACCCCCACATCCAATGACAGGAATTCCTATTTTCATTGAAATCTCATATACACTTCTTACTGCAACTGGCTTTAACGATCTGCCGGATAGCCCGCCTATCTTATTGCTTAATACAGGCGAATAAGTTTGTAGGTCAATTGTCATTGCTCTAATCGTATTAATAGCTGTAACCCCATTTGCAGCCTCCTCCTTTGCAATGGTGGCTAATTTAAGAACATCCACATTGCCCACTCCCAATTTTATGAAAATTGGTTTCTTGGTATTCCTTCTTACCGTTCTAATTATCGCCCTCACCATTTCAAGATCGTCGCCCACTTCTATCCCCATTTTTTTTACATGGGGGCAGGACAAGTTGATTTCATAACCTAATATATGCAATCTATCGAGTCTCTTGACCATAGGGATGAAATCGCTTTGACAAGAGCCTACGAGACTCACAATTAAAGGAGTAGTATTATCTACTATTTCTGCAGCAAACGCTTCAAAACCAGGATTGGCGAGTCCAACTGCATTAATATAGCTTTTGCCATTAAGCGCCACAACCGTGGGATTATAATAACCCTCAATAGGTCTGATGCTCAGAGATTTTGATACCAAACATCCTGCACCTGATTTGTAAATTCTATCAAAATTGTCCTGATTAATTCCCATGAAACCTGATGCCAACATGGTTGGGTTTCGAAGATTTAGCCCTGCAAATTCCACGTTTAGGGATGGAGTATTGATCACTTTAGTATAACTCCATGATATGATCCTAGATCAAAGGCGCAAATCCCAATAATGATTTGTTTGATAGATAGTATCAGACTGTAAGCCATCTCAAGTGTGAATTCCTCATTACCCAGTCGCCTCATCGCTATATATTTGGCATACCAATGAAATTCTTGACAATATGAAGTTAGCTTTTAGCTCTAATGCATTCAAAGCATTCTCGATTGATACAGCCATTAAAGAAATTAAGGCCTTAGGTTACGAAGGCGTAGAAATACTATGTGATTATCCGCATGCGTATCCTCCAGAAATGAGCTTGAGCAAGATTGGAGCACTGAAGGCATCTCTAACAGAAAATCATTTAGATATATCGAATATGAATGCCTTCTCTCTTTACGCAATAAATGATGTATACAATCCTTCATGGATAGATCGCTCTGCGGAACAAAGAAAGGTTCGAATTCAGCATACCCTAAATTGTATTGCGCTTGCCAATAATCTAGGAGCCAAATCCCTTTCTACAGAGCCTGGAGGAATTTATGATAGAAACAGGGAGGATATCAGATATTTAAGAAATCTATTCTTGGGTGGTTTAACTGAAGTTTCCATTGAAGCAGAAAAGAATAAAATCAAAGTATTAGTGGAACCTGAACCAAAGCTGTTAATTGAAACTTCCAATGACTTCTTAGAAGTTATGAAGGAAATTAAATCTGATTGGGTTGGGTTGAATTTTGACATTGGTCATTTTTTTTGTGTGGGAGAGGATCCGGTTCAGTTGGTTTATGATCTTGCAGACTATATCGGACATTTTCATTTAGCCGACATCGCTCAAAATAGAATACACAACCATTTGATTCCAGGCGAAGGGGTAATAGACTTTAAGCAAGTTTTAAAAGCCATTTCAGACATCGGATATGACGGATATATTACTGTAGAGCTATACCCTTATCAGAAGGACCCAATCCGTGCCGCTAGAAAAGCGCACGATTATCTTATAGATATTATGAGCTAAAGAACATGAGCTTGAATAAATTATAGTTAAATATGTCGAGTAATTGTCACAAGATATCTTCTGTGTATCTAGCTTTCTCCCAAATCCGAGTCTTCAGTTGAAATATCGGAGTGTCGATCTAACTTTCGAGATTTAATCTATTTGACCGAGGATGTAGATTTGATTGGAATTTAAAAATAACATCATCAAGGTTGGCGCTTAATCCCAGTTCTGCTTTCTAGTAACGCTACTGCAGCCAGGTATATACCAATCCATGGCAGGAACATGATATCACCCGCGAAAGAGTGAAAGGCTTCCCATTCCTTCACATTAGACGTTACCGTAATTGCGACCATTGACAGAGCGGCAATTCTCAACATATTCACTAATCCAGTTCCAAGTCCACCCACTAGAAAATAAATGATTTTGTGGCTAGACGGAATCCTTAATCTGAGTAAAATCGACAGCATAACAAGAGAATATATGATTATACTTTGGACACCTGCAGAGGGCCAAAATACCTGTAAATAGAAGTCTCCGTGTAAACCTCTTAATATTAATAGATTTCCGTTGGCTGTTGCAGGAGTATCACTGCCTAGATATGCAAAGTGATTTCCAATGAATGTCAAAATTGATTGATCAACTTGAAGATAGATGGGAACTATCATCTGCAGCGGACCTAGCGTATCGTAGGGAAAAAAGGAATCTAAAGACAAAATTACTGTGGTTGCTGCAAGGTAAACTACCCCTGCAGGTGCAATTTTGTACCAATTTCGTCCAAGTAGCAAAAAAATCGAAGCTACTGAGTAAATTGTGACTATAAAATATTGAGACATCAAAACCCAACTATCGGCAATAGCTACCTCGTAATTACTTCCTACAGATAGGATTAATTGGTTCAAGCCATGTGGCAAGGCTAGGAAGTAGATTGTCGCCAAAATAGATAGTATTATAATTATAATTACTCTAGCTCGTGAAGTCGCAAAGTCCGTACCCCCAATTTCTGTAAGTATTAGAACAGCAGCAAAAATAAAACCCGCATGGCCTAAGTTCCAAGATAAGAGGAATGATTGTGGGAAGAGGATAAAACAAGCTATGAACGGTGCGATTACAACTAAACAAAGAGCAAGGCGATAGAGGCGCTCGGATCGAAAATATATAATCGAGGTAGTAATATATCTCTTGGCCCTTTCTCGACTCAATATATAGAGCTGTTTGGTATCGAAAATAAAAAGGTATTAACCACGATATTAAGACTCCCTGGGTCTTGACTATGAACCCTATTATGTGTGAGCTAGAGAGTATGTTAAGATGTTCTAACATATTGAAAAATTCAAAATATTAGTTAGACAGATATGAGCGCCACTACAACGCCCTTATCCCTAATTCTTCAAATAGTGCTTTCCGGATTCCCGAGCAAGTAATTTTGCAAGTCTAATCGGTTCAGGAATGGCGCCCTGGAGCGTGAAACAATCCAATAAATTCTTAACTACTTTGTAAGATAAACCCCAGTATCTGACGTAAAGTTGCTTCCCTGTTCTAAGGAGTACCGGCTCTCGATCCCCCAGCAGCTTGTACCTTCCTAACTTTTCGCCTGCTCTCGGATGGAAATGATGACAGATGGAACTTTCTAAACCCTTTGAATCTCTGAAAGTTATTGCAACAACAGGAAGGCCAGTCAGTTTGAATATCTTCTCTCCGTCAATAATATTATACATACTAACCACTAATCCATCTAAAAAAATGCAAGCAATATCATTGCGATCTAATCTCTTCCACATCGCGATGATATTTTCTGTTGCATCGTCTCCTTCTATCGTAGTACTTCCGAATGATAAACCATCTACAATCAGATCACGCCGCATGACAATGGCTGACCAATTTGATTTATTGTCACCGTGATTGAAACTCTCTGCTACTCCGAAGACCCTGATGCCTTTCTTGTTAATATGAAGACGTTTCAGTTCGATTTAGTCTGCATATTTCTTAGGATCATTCAAGATTAAATTGTTACTCATGTAGTCCAATTCATTTTTATACTTTTTTAGAAACCAGAATTGTAAAAGCTAATTCAAGTAGATAAAAATCTAGGTTCTGCCCATCTCACAATATAATTGTTCGTCGGAGAGACATGGCTCGAATTCAATTTTCCCCACCTCCTGCCAATGACACTGGTTTGTTCGACCTTGAAATCATATAAAAAGCGTGAGATGAAATGATAAACCCAGCCAAGGTCATCTTTGTCGCGAAAACCAAATTCCACGGCGTGTTAGGATTAGGATAGGATATGGCAATATTATCGAGATCTAGATGACCATTTGCTAAATTAACAGTTATTAGCGAACTCCAAACTAGAAAGTTGTAGACAAACTCATAAAGAGAAACTACACACGCAATTAGAATGACAAGTTGTAGCACTAATCTAACGTAAAATGGTATGTTAGAGAGCCTATGCCCAAGAAGCTTCATTGCTGAATACCACGAAATTACAGAAAATACCATCAGATATGTTACGAGCTTCGCAACACCATGTGCCGGAAAGTCCGTGCTAACCATGACCTGGCCAATAATCACACTTTTGGTTTGAGCATATTGAAAAGCACTTTCATAGATACCATAGAGGCAAATGGCAAGCATCGAGATCGTTGAGAAGTAAAAGATAATTATGTAAACATTCAATCTTGGAAACGGATCTACTAGCCTCGGGATATGCACGACATTTCTGCATATTATTCTAATATAAAAATACGGTATACAGATCACCAACATCTCAATCATTGTCGATGAATTCATAACTAGGCCAAATCTGGGTTTAGGTAGATGACTGGATACTGGATAACACAGCATCTTTCAGATAAACATTTATGCGCATAAATTTTAATATGGCCTAGTCCTGGTCTTTTACAGTATACCAGTTACTAATAGATTAAATGTAGCAGGCATGATCTTTCAGATTTCCTAGTTCAATATTCTATACAACTTATTCTTAGTTTTGTATACAAATTTAAGATATAGATTATTAATTCTTTAGTAATTCTATAATAATTCATAGCAATGTGTTAATAACATTCAAATTAATTCACTCTTGTTATGTACTTGGCATTAAAGTTACTTACAGTTGTAGCTATTATGATAGCAATGGTGGTAATTGGACCACAATCCCTGCTAAAGGCAAGGGCTGATCAGCAATCAACAGTCGCTCCTTATCTTATTATTCGCAAAGCGGTCATTCAACAGTCCGGTCTGAACGCGGCAATTTTCACTGGTGGAACGGTCCCGAAGGATGGTTCTGGTAAAGCTTTTGGCTAAGGTATACTTACGGACCAATTTCCAAATGCTGTGATTGTGTCTACAACACATGAGGGCGTACGAGATAGTGTGACTCAGGGTCGTGGCAGTGGTCCTATTTGGCATAATCATTTTGTGAGATTGGGCCATGTAGTTGGTAGTCCTTGTGGCAATAATCCTGAAATGGTAGAAGTGTTGAACATAACGTATCAACAACCGGGCAGGATCGCAGTTGAAGGTAATTTAGTTGCACTTGAGGGAGTCCCTCCGACAATTAAAGGAACTGACGCCCTTCACCATATGGCTCCATTAGTACTCAGCCCGGGTCACAAAGTGACAGGTGTAGTATCTTTTACATTGGATCCAAAAATGCAGGGTAACCGACCTCATGTGTGTGTTGAAAATATAAGAAGTGCCCAACCTCAAGATGTTATCATCAATTAAGTAATCATGCTGGCAAGTCACTCATTCGGTCTCTCTCGGATAAGAAGAGATTAATTCGTTCGCAACGTAGAACAAGAGCAGCCTATGGGTAATAAGTAAGGATAGAGGTTCAGTCATGTTGGAGGTACACCCCAAGTTACTTCTATACCTAGCACTGGTCTAGAACTTCTATAAATTCTAGAAAGGACCGCAAGGGGAGTCTATTTAAGGAACGTTCTATACTAATTACTAGCGTCCTTTTCTACTAGCTCCATATTGATAACTTATAATTTAGTAGTTCTATTTACGACTTTATTGTACCATTCCAAACCCCCAACTGAGAAATCCCTCCTTATCAGTTTCACTTTCAATTTTGTTAATAAGGTCAAAACAAGCCTTAGCGTAATAGAACCTAAATCGTTTTCTAGCATTTTCCAGCAGCACTTTGAGTAAAATGTAGATGGGCACAGCAGCAAGCATCGACAGCATTTCCTTAGTTACTTCTTTAGCCGGTTTAAAGTAATTTGTGACTGTGGAGTGTGAAATCTCTTCGGCCCTCACCCTGCCATTTTGGAATTAAATATACTGAATGAAACTTTCCTGAGCCCGTTGAGGATATTCGCGAGCTTTTTTTACAAAATATATTGGCTGATGATCTAGATCCCCCTCAATTTTTAGGAAGTTGAAGAACATCTTCAGTCTTTGTGGCCACTGTCTCCTACTCTCAGTGGCTTTCAGGCCATACATAAATTGTGATAGAGAATCACATTCATGCTCTAAGGACATTTCAAATTCCTAATACATTACATGAAAGCGCCTAAATAAATGGACAAGTTTCATTCGGGCCCGTCGGGAATCGAACCCGAGACAGCCGGATCTCCTCCTCAGATCGATAAAAGTCCGGTACTCTACCTGGCTGAGCTACGGGCCCACCTGTATTTTAGGCTCAGACATAGTACAATTTAATTTTATAGATACGTGGACCAACGTTACATGACAGATTATTTGTCAATATATTATAAGAATAATTCCGTTTCCTGAATCAAAACATTTTAATTTCTTGTTAGAAAGGCTCAATGTGTATGCCCGGGTAGTATAGAGCGGCTGGGTTAGATCCAGCCTCATACATTCCGGTCCAGTATGGGGGACTGTCACTCCTTCGACCCGGGTTCGAATCCCGGCCCGGGCGTAACAATCATACGTTATTTGAAAACCGAAACTTCAGATGTAATTTTTTTATATATCGCTTCGTTCCTAACAGCAATAAATGATAAAGTGTGGTTGGGGATAAGATCGGAATCTAGGACTTCGCCGTTCATAGAATAAATTTTGCAACCTGCTTCTTTCACAACCAAATAGGCTGCCGCCATGTCAGTTATTCTAATTTTGTTTCTGACATCCAAATATACATCTATAAGTCCCCTAGCAAGATAACATAACTCTAAAGCGTTCGCACCAAAATGGCGAGCATGTTTGAACATTGACAATACACTCGATAAATTGTTTAAAATCTCGTGAGAAACTCCGGATATGTTCATGCCTAGCACCATATTTTGCAATTCCATCTCTGACCCTGACCATCTGCCAATTTCAATTCTTCTGCTGTTCATAAAAGCACCATTATCTTTAGACGATGTATAAAGATCTCCGTTTCCCAAATCCATGATAACCGCGTCAGTGACAGCACTCAACTTAAATTCTGAAGCGAAGGCTAACGAACAACAATAAAAGGGAATTCCTCGTATAGCATTTGTAGTGCCATCGATTGCATCCATGATGAGATATCCAGTATCTCCGTGAATTATCCCACATTCTTCCCCTAAAATGGTAGGTTTGAAATCATGTCTTTGTAAAGTATCGAGTACTGCTTGTTCAGCAACAAGGTCGATTCCAGTCGAGATGTCTCCCCCTGCACCCTTACCAAATTTAGTACTCGCTTCTTCAGTACCAGCGATCAATTTGGTTCGATTTAAAACCTCAAATGCTGCTTCCTTCAGTATATCAAGTACTGACATAAACCTACCTACCTACCACCCCAATGCTCCCTATAAACCAAAAGATTCTTCTATCAGCTAAGAATTATTGGCTGACTTAATCGTCATATGGAAATTTCTTTTTCGTCGCTCTTTTTCTTGCCTTTTAATAACTGATAAAGCCAAACCTTCAACGCAAGATAAACGCTATAACCGCTGAATTTGGTTCTCATTAAATATCATCCGGAAACATACATTATAAACTTTTTCAAGGCGCGCTAAAATAAATGACCAGAATTGCCTTATATCTTTTCAAACATTCAGCTTTACCGCCTTCTTTAAAAGAAAAACCTGGGTGCATAATATGATTAATCAAGTCACCAGGTATTCAGAATTGATTGTCACTTTAGATTTTTCTATCTTAAAGAAGCAACTTGCTATCGTAAAATTTCAACTTTTTTCAGATTTGATTGGTAGACAAAAACTTGCCCATCCACACGCTAATCGGCCCGTCTTCGCATTTACCAACCTCGTCACAAAACCAAAAAGGAAGAGAAACATTGGCGTCGTCATTTATACGTTATAGTGTATGAGAATTGTCAATAAGTGAGGTTTAAGTCTAGTTATAGAACCGATTGTTTAGCAAATGCGTTATGATAAACCGTACTTCTCTAAATTTTAGAATCCTAGATGTCGACCATCAACCAGAAGTAGAGATTAAATTAAGGGTTTCAATTTGCATTATCAAAGGTCACGCTTACTTTGATCATTATTCTTTGTAGTCTGATCACCGTCGCTAGTGTCAAGCCCAGGAAACCATTTGTTTATAAATTTCTCCCAATCAATTCTCAACGACAGATATATTAATAATACTAGGATCGCGATACTAGCTGCCGTGACTAAGATAAACATAAGAGGGTCAATGCTCTTTGAAATGACTTTGTCTATGAATGGCCTACCAAGATAGACCGCACCCCAAACAATTATTTCATTGAGTATAAATTTACCTAGGAATGTAGATATTATAAACTTCCATGGAGAATATTTTACGAGTCCGAGCGGGATATATACAAGATCATCAGGTATAGGTGTTAGGGCTGCAATAAAGGCTCCGAAGGAACCATATTTCGCAACTAATTTTTGCAGTGGATATATACGCTTTTTCGTCTGTTTGCTTAGCGCATTTCTACCATAATAGCTAGCATAGAAAATAATTGATTTTGCTAAAATCGCGCCAAGTGCGCTTGCCAAAGAAATTAAGTTAGGATCTAGTTCCTTGTTAAGTGCGGCTGCTACTAGAACAGGAAAGTATGGGATAGGAACAAACACAATTATGCTCCCAACGAAGCTAATAACAAAAATACCTAGATAGCCTAGATTCTCAAAAATCTCCAAGAATCCAGCTAAATCCAGCAAATAATAAAGATCAACTCAGCCCTTATATTTACATTAGAATCCTACTCCTATTGAGAAGTTTGTATCTACTACTGGCTGTACTTTTTAGCTCAAAAATCCCTTGTCATTTATGTTAATAGTCAATAAGCCCTCGCAAAAAGCACAATTATAGTGGGCTTTTGTCTACAAAATACACATTCGGCACGATTTGAGGCAGAATCAACGTCTGAGGGGATGATCCTAATGTCAGCTCCACTCTGCTCCTTTATCTGAGTCTCGCAATAGTCACTACCGCACCAAGCTGCAGCTATAAAACCCCCTTTTGTTGTTATAATCTCCTTGAAAGTTTCGAAATCCGGAGCAGATGTAGTATTGTGTGAAAGGAATTCACTAGCTTTAGTAAAAAGGTCTTTTTGAATGCTTGTTAGCAACCTATTCACTATTGAGACCAAATCTTTCCGCTCAACGGTTATCTTTTCGAATGTGTCTCTCCTGGACATCTCCAACTTGTCCTTCTCAATGTCTCTTTGTCCAATATTTATCCTTAGAGGAACACCTCTCAGTTCCCAATCATTGAATTTCCAGCCAGCAGTATATTCTACCCTTTCGTCAATCTTTGCTCTGATATTTGCTTGTTCTAACTCTTGAAGTACGTTCTTTGAATGATCCTTTACTAATTCTTCATCTGCTTTCTTATGTATCGGGATTATGATAACCTGAATAGGAGATATATTCGGAGGCAAAATTAGGCCCTTATTATCTCCGTGAACCATAACCAGAGCGCCGATTAAACGCCATGACGTTCCCCAAGATGTTTGCCATGCGTAGTGTTCTACGTTATCCCTACCCAGATATTTTATTTCAAACGGCTTGGCAAAATTTTGGCCTAGATGGTGCGAAGTTGCCATTTGTAAGGCTCTACCATCTCCCATTAGACTTTCCAGCGAGGCTGTTGATTCTGCCCCCACGAACTTCTCTTGACTGCTTTTTAGACCTTGTCTAACTGGGATAGCAAAGTATTCTTCGATAAGTTTTTTATATAGTTTTAAAATGAGGTCTACCTCCTTCGAGGCGTCCTCTCTGCTCTCGTGTACTGTATGACCTTCTTGCCACAAAAATTCAGAGTTCCTAATCAGTGGTTTGGTCGCTTTAATTTCTGCCCTTAGTGCGGTATTCCAAAAATTGATTTTGAAGGGCAGGTCTCGATAGCTGGAGATCCATCTGGCGAATGCAGAATATGCAATGGTCTCAGAAGTAGGTCGCAGGGCAAGTTTTTCAGAAAGTTCGTTGTCACCGGCTTTTGTTACCCAAAAGACTTCAGAATTAAAACCTCTGAAATGCTCCTCTTCTTTCTTTAATAGTGTTTCAGGAATCATTACTGGCAAGAATCCGTTCTCATGGCCAGTGTCTCTGAGAAGCTTATCAAGTGTTTCCCTAAATAACTCCCAAATTGAATAACCGTATGGCCGCAATATAAGAGCACCTTTAGTGGATCCATAGTCAGCCAACCCACTCTTGAGTACAAGCTGACCATACCATTCACTAAAGTTATCTTCCTTTCTTGCTGTGAGACCAACCTCTTTTGCGGAGCTCAATAATTAGGTCGAATGACTATTGATTTATGAAGCTTTCCTCGAGGAAGCTATAAAGGATCACCTTTACAATACACTTGTCCAGTTATTCTACTATGAAAATTCTTACAAACATAACATTGGATAAATCCTATCTCTTTCTCAAGAACTGGACAGTCAACTGCTTCTAGTTTCATTCGTTTCAACATTTTTGGACTGACACCCTTCAACTTCAGCTTACCTTTGTCGTCCATCATACCAACACTGTGCAACTCGGCTTTAGCCTGATCGGTTAGCTTCAGTGACTTTTCAACCTGTTTCACTGGAACCACATATTTTGATTCCGATAGTTCGTTCATGGAGCAAAGAAATGTCGTCGTAGTGATATAATACTTTTGTTAACCTATCCTCTCATCTAACACTTTACAGGATCAAATTGTAACGGAAACGATTTGAATCCTTTTGATCTATTTTTGTCGGGTAAATTCATTAACAAGATTAATATATAATGGAATAGGCTTTGCCAACAAGCACGGTATATGCTGATTATCTTCGACGTAGAAGGAGTTTTGTTAAATGCAGAGTATCTTCCAGTGTTAGCCCAGGTCTTTGGTCCGGATAAAGAGAAAGAGATTTGGGATATAACCAAGCAGGGTATACGTGGAGAAATAAATTGGGAAGAGGGATTGCGTAATCGAGTAGCTGCTCTCAGAGGAATAGAATTCGAGAGGGCAAAGCAAATAGCCGAAAATCTTGAAATAATGCCAGGGGCAAAAACCTTATGCACTGCACTAAAGAGAGCAGGTTGGAAGTTAATAGCCGTCTCGGGTGGCTTCACTATTATCACTGATAGGTTAAAGGAAGAGCTCGGTCTTGACAGAATTTATTCCAATGAACTCATTTTCAAAGATGGGAAGCTACAAGATGTGAATCTGACTGTGACATCGGATAAAGCTGCTGCAGTTGTGCCGATAATAAGGGAATGGAAATTTGCAAAAGAGAACATAGTAGTAGTGGTTGACGGCGCAAATGATCTGAGACTTTTCGATTTGTCTGGATATACGGTTGGTTTCTGTCCAGTCGACAAGGTAAAGGAAAAGGCTGATGCGGTCATCGAGGTGAGGGATTTGTCAATATTGCTACATTTGTTAGAAAAAAAATTCGGAAACGCTGTCTTAATAGCCAAGTCCTGACTAAATAAAAATTTATACTACCAAGCCAAGTCTTAATGTTTGGTCAAGAGGATTGAAATAATTCCTATCAAAGTTCAGAAAGATGTTTGTGCAGGCGAGGATCTTTATGAATTACTTTGCGAGAGCTTAGATAAAATTGGAGAATCCATTAAGCAGAACGACATTCTAGTTATTGCCCATAAGATTGTATCAAAGTCTGAAAATAAGTTTGTAGATTTAAATGATATTGTGCCATCTGTGGAATCGAAAAAGTTGGCATTTTCCAGCTATAAAGATCCGAGATTGATAGAGCTAATTCGTAGAGAGTCTAAAGAAATAGTCAAACGGTCTCGAGGAATTATAATAGTGGAGACCAAATTGGGTTTTATCTGTGCAAACGCAGGAATCGATCAGAGTAATGTCGATCGAACTAATGATATGGCCTTGCTGCTTCCAGAAAATCCGGACAAATCTGCTGCATTGCTAAAAGAGCGAGTAAAGACGAAATGCAGAAAGGAAATTGCCGTCGTCATTAGCGATACATTCGGAAGACCTTTCAGACACGGCCAGACAAATGTCGCGATAGGATCGGCAGGAATTGAACCTATAGAGAGTTATATAGGCAAATCTGACTTATTCGGTAAGAAGCTAAGGGTAACTGAAATAGCAGTTGCAGATGAAATCGCTTCAGCAGCCGAACTGGCTATGGGAAAAACCAATAGGGTCCCGGCGGTCATAATAAGAGGCTATGCATATAGGAAGACAAAAACATCTGGCACATCAATCCTGATTCGAAGTAAAAAAATGGACCTTTTTAGACATTAAGATGATTTATCACTATTCAAAGGAAGTTTCTAAACCTTTAATATATTGAAATTGTTATTAGCATTAACTTAACATGAGCAATGCTAATAATGAGATTCCCGATAAGACAATAGATGTACGCGGTCTCTTCTGTCCAGAGCCGGTGTTTAGGACTAAATTGGAATTAGAAAAATTGCATATCGGTGAGAAAATTAAAATTGTAGCAGATGATCCGGCTTCAGAAGAAGATATTTCAAGATGGGTTAATCGAAACGGCCATGAGCTGGTGTCGGTTAAAAAAGCAGATAACGATCTTGAGTTTGTAATAAAAAAGGCAAAGTAAGCAATGACTACTCTGACAAGTTCCAATCTAATTGAACGAATAGGCAATACTCCGACAATAGAGCTAAAATCCTTTTCGACCAAGAATTTAAGATTTTTCGCCAAGTTAGAATGGTATAATCCTTATGGTTCAGTAAAGGATCGAGCAGCTTATTGGATGATTAAAAATGCAGAAAAGAAAGGTCTATTAAAAAAAGATAAGAGCATAATTATTGAACCTTCATCAGGGAATACAGGTATTGCATTGACTGGAATAGCCAGTACATTGGGATATCGAGTTGAGATAGTGATACCTGAGAAAGTAAGTGAAGAAACCAAGAACATTTTGAGAAAATTAGGTGCAACAGTTCATGAGACTTCAGATGACCTATGTCCTAGAGTAGGAGCAGGTACAGATCAAAGTATCGCTTTAGCAACTGCGATATCAAAGCCTAGGCCTGATCTATACTACATGCCTAATCAGTATGAAAATGATGCAAACTATATGGCGCATTATGAAAGCACAGGGCCGGAAATTTGGAAGCAAATGGCAGGGAATTTAACCCACTTCTTTACGGGGTGTGGAACTGGTGGAACAATAACTGGGACTTCCACTTATCTGAAAGAACAAAACAGTAGTATCAAAATAATCGCAGTACAGGCCCAAAAAAATCATTTACTTCAAGGCCTTAGAAATTTTGAAGAGTCTGCTATGCCTGAGCTTTTTACACGTCGGCAGCACGTCGTAGACTCATGGTTCACTGCAACTAATGACGAGTCTTTCCGCATGGTAAAAGAATTAGCGTTCCGGGAAAACTTACTTGTCGGACCTTCCTCTGGTGCAGTTATGGCGTCAATGCTAGATGTGGCAAAAAGTGTAGGTCATGGCGTTTTGGTTGGCATATTTGCAGATGATGGAAGAAAATTCAAAACTCTTTACGCTGAACAACACATCTTTAACCAGGCTGAATATGAGCGACTTTTACGCGTTAACGAATATCTTCCAGAAACAGCATGCCCTTATTCATATGATTAGTTAGACATCATCTTTCTTTTTCTGTTAACAAATTCATCTTTGCTAAATGTCTCTTTTCCGTTAACCATTTCTCGATATCAAGGGCTGCCATGCATCCGAAGCCTCCAGCAGTTATGGCCTGTCTATATCTATAGTCATGAACATCGCCTGCCGCGAATACACCATCTACACTTGTTGACGTGTGATCCTTTAAAATTATGTAACCTTTGTCATCCAATTCAAGGTGTCCTCTAAAGATTTCAGTATTTGGCTCATGTCCGATCGCTACAAACAAGCCACCAGCAGGGATGGTCTGTTCCTTACCAGTCCCTATGTCCCTTGCTACCACGCTTTTAATTTTCTTATCGCCGTATATATCTGCAATAACATGATTCCAAAGAAAATCGATTTTTGGATTCTCGAATGCCTTCTCTTGAAGTATCTTGCTGGCTCTTAGTGACTGTTTTCTATGCACAATCTTGACAGATTTGCCAAATTTTGTCAGGAAGGTTGCTTCTTCTATTGCAGTGTCGCCACCACCGACTACAACTATATCTTCTCCCTTGAAAAAAGGTCCATCACATGTTGCGCAATAAGATACCCCTCTACCTGCAAATTCCTGTTCAGCTGTTATACCTAACTTTCTAGGAGATGCACCTGTACAAGCCAGGATCGCTTCGCCTCGGAACAGTTGAGAATGCGTCTCTATTTTAAAAGGTCTAGTTTTAAAATCCACTTTCGCGACTTCATCGTCAAGGAAGCTTGCTCCAAATCTTTCAGCCTGTTGTCTCATATTCATCATCAGCTCAGGTCCAAATATACCGTTTGGAAATCCAGGATAATTTTCAACTTCGCTAGTAGTCATCAACTGACCACCTGGAAGTGACCCTGAAATAAGAAGTGTGCTGAGCTTTGCACGAGAAGTGTAAATAGCCGCAGTATATCCAGCGGGACCTGATCCAATTATTATAACATCATATATCTTCGCTGGCTCATTACGGTTTGCCTCATGTTCTTCATTAGCTTCGGACATAACGTTATAAGGAGTAAGGATCCATCATCCTGTTATTAATTCGTTCGGAATCGGCAAATTAGAATATTTTCACCCTCATTCTTTATATGTAACTATGAGGTTCGTAGATTTCAAAGTCGTGACAGAATTGAAATATTGAATCTCGATCGACTCGTGTTAATAATGAAAATTCTACCCACTACGAAATTGTAATCTTAAGAATGAAATGTCGTATTTAAAAATTAATAGAGAACTGGAAAAATAGGAAGGAGAGATCTATAGTCCTGACGGACTTACTTCTAGTTCAGGTTTTGTATGAATTTCCTGAATTTTATCGGCTGCAACTTGTGCTGCTTTCCTACCGGAGAGAAGCATGGAGCCGAAAGTTGGTCCCATACGAGCGAGTCCATGAGTTTCGGTGACAGACATGCCAGATGCGATAAGTCCAGGAAATACCTCGCCTGTCCTTTCTACTACTAGATCCTCGCCTCCATTAACCCACATTGGTTCCATGCCTTTCCATTTAATGTATCCACGATCCATCAATCGTTTGACTGCTACAGAATCGTGTCCCGAGGCATCTATCACAATTTTACTTTCTAACGCTATCGGATCTACGCACGTGACATTTCTAGGCAATGCGGAAACAGGCATCCAGTTAATTACAACTCCGGATACTCGTCCATTCTTTAACACCAAGTCGTCAAATTTTGATAATTGCAGAAACCTAACACCAGCATCGCAAGCTGCTGCAATAAGCTTAGAACAGGCGTGTGGCCCCCAAGTTGCATATAATCCTTCTGTGATTTTTCTGTATGGAACTCCTAATTCATCCCATATCTTTTGGGCAGGAGCGCGGACCGTCACAGGATTCATCATATATCCACCTACCCAATAACCGCCGCCTAAATAATTATTCTGTTCTACTATTAGAGATTTTATGCCCAATTTGGCTAGATCTCGTCCGGCCATTAAACCTGATGGCCCGGCACCAATTATGATTACGTCTGAATCAACATAATCCGCCATCGTTTCACCAAACATTGCCACGATAGTCCTAGTAATTTCTTTCTCCTCTACTTCACTAAATATTTTTGTCATGTGAAGAAACAAATAGAAATATTATAAATACATTATTAAATTTACCCTTGCATCTAACAAAAGAGATAATCTAAAACTCTTGCAGATAAGCAACAGTGAACGATTAGATCTCGTTTCTTTGTTTGGTCAATCTAAAGATCACCTGCATTTTTGGAAACAGTCCCATTTCTCACTTTAATATCCATCCGGTTAATTAAATCCAATAGATTTGTTTTATGAGAATTCAAATAGTCCTGCCCTTTGTCTCGTAGACGTATCATGAAAAGCCTAAGGTCTCTATGTTCATCAAAAAACTGTTCGACAATTATATTTCCATGTATTGCCGGGTTTATCAATTGCTCAAAGCTTTCCATAGTTAGCTTCAAGTCCCCTTTTTCAATTGCATCCCTAGCTTTTGATAGTATCATACTGATATCGTGCAGCTGTTCGATGGGCGCCAACATCTGTTGATTTTTTCTTAAAAATCCCACTTTTTTTGTGTAGCCTACCTTTTCAGCGATCTCCTTTGTCAGCTCGTAATATTCCTCCTTGCCTCTGAACGGATATGTCCTCTCTTTTCTTATCACCAATCCCTTTGTAAGTAGTCTACTCATAGCATCTTGAATTTCTTCCCTGTCCATGCTCGTGGTCCAGACTATTTTACCTACGTGATCATGACCCTGCCGTACGGATTCTAATACAACAACCTCAATTATACGTCTAAAACCATCTTCATTTCTCGCATTTTGGAGGTCTCTATCACTAACAGCTTTCTTGGCATAAGTAATATCAATTTCAATAGAACGCTTCAGCGCCTCCAATCCATCGTCAATTTTTCCGCTTAATATCAAAAAACAAGCCTCATTGTACCAAGACATAGCATCAGTAGGATCAAAATCGATTGCTTTTTCACACGCTTCTATCGCCTTTTCGTAATTTTTCATCTTATAGAATGTAAGGCCTTTCAGATTCCATGCTTCCGGATTTGTGAGATCCACCTCTAGCGCCCTGTCATAGGCTTGAATCGAAGACGGGTACTGTCCCAAGTGAAAATGGGCATAACCCTTTTTTATCCATGCATCTACAAATTGGGGGTCTACTCGCAAAGCCAATTCAAAGCTACGAATAGCATCTTCTAACTTGTCGTTAGCCATCTGACTCACGCCCTTTTTGTAAAGTTCATTTTTTTGAAATATAGAGCTGTCATAAGATGCACCATCATCGTCATCAGAGGGCTGCAAAGCATTTTTAGGCTTCCTGCGAAGGAATGGGCCCATCAATATGGCTAATTCACATCGCAGATAAATACATTTGGACTATTTAATTAAACAGAATAATTTCAACTAACCGATCGGAAATATCGACCTTTAATCACGAACATCATACAGAAGCAGCTTGATTAACCGAAGCTTACTAAAATGCTAGGTAAAAAATTAAACATTGGATCTTACCGCAATCAAGTTTACCAATTCTGGAATATTTGAATATGCTGCTATGAATTTTGGGTGAGGAATAGATGTTAAATAAATTAATACAGCCGGGACAGATGAGCATACCAGGATTGTCAGAATGATTAACCAGACTGCCGTCATTTTTTCAACCATGAGCCTGATTTTCTTGATTACATATATAAGTTTTCTACGATCTGTATTGCAAATAGGAATATAAATGACTGCAATAAAACCCTGCCCTACATGCGACTACTTGAATATCAGGGGAAGGAGCTGTTTAGACAATCTGGAATCAAAGTGCCGCGATCAACTATAGCATCCTCAATTGAGGAAGCGATTCGATCGGGATCGGAAATCGGCTATCCTCTCATTTTAAAGCCACAGTTGACAGTAGGTGGAAGGGGAAAGGAAGGTGCTATTTTAAAGTGTATGACGGAACAGGATATTGCCAACAAGTTTGAAGACCTTTTGCACAATAAAGTAAAGGGCGAACTTCCAAGGGGCATTCTTTTGGAACAGGCGGTTGATATTAAGGAGGAATTGTATCTTTCCTATTTTCTTAATAGGAGCAAAAGGTGCTATTCTATTATTGCATCTCCTGAAGGTGGCGTTGAGATCGAGAGTGCGAAAAATAAGATAGTAGTGGATGTTCCCCTGAGGGGTATTTCAAGAGAAACTGCGTATAGAATTGCCAATGACTTATCTCTTCGGGAATCCTTGAAGGACCCAATTGCAAACATATTATTGAATTTGTCGAAATTAGTCGTAGAGAATGAAGCGGAGTTAGCTGAAATAAATCCCCTGGTTGTCTCTGCTGACGAGTCTGTAATTGCACTTGATTCTAAAATAATAATTGATGACAATTCATTATTTAGGCATCCGGAATTAGTCAAGTACGAATATCTTTCTAAGCAGGAGTCTCAAGCACGTAAAAATGGCTTTTCGTTCGTAGAGTTGGATGGCAATATAGCAATTGTAGGGAACGGAGCTGGATTGGTTATGTCTACGTTGGATATGGTATCGGATCAGGGTGGCAAGGCTGGTGCTTTCCTCGACTTCGGTGGTAGTGCTACTAGAGATTCAATATTTCAGGCCCTAAAACTTATTGCTGGACTATCACAAATAGAAGTAATCTTGATAAATCTTTTCGGTGGTATCGTGAAAACCAGTTTAGTGGCACAGGCTATATTTGACGGATATGAAGAAGGTATCATTTCGGTTCCTCTTTTTGCTAGGATATCTGGATCAGAATCTGATAAAGCAAAGGAAATTCTCAGAGAGGGTAAGGCCAGAATGTTCGATTCCGTAGAAGATTCGATAGCTGCCGTAATTGAAGCAATCAGTCCTAAGGAGAAAAAAATCCATGGATAGTTTCGATTTGATGAAAATACTCGTAGGAACATCTAGTGAAAATGACTATGAGAATAAACAGGTAATAATTCAAGGTATCACAGGTAGCTTTGGTTCTACGCATACAAGACTAATGAAAGGATACGGGACCAACATTTCAGCAGGAGTAACTCCAGGTAAAGGCGGAATGTCCTTTGATGGGATCCCGGTATTTGACAATATGAAAGATGCAGTTGAATCTACAGGTTCTACTATTACTGGGATCTTTGTTCCTGCTCCATCATTTCTATCGGCAGGTAAAGAAGCGTTAGCTTGTGGAATCAAGCTTATCGTGGCCATTCCTGAACATGTCCCGGTTCGTGACACAATAGAGCTTTTTGAGTTAGCTAAAGAGAATAATGCAAAAATAATTGGCCCGAATACACCTGGAGTGATAATTCCGGGTACAATGAAAATTGGCATTATGCCTGGTCAGCCTTTTACCAAAGGAACGACCGTCGTGTTGTCTAGAAGTGGAACGCTAATGTACGAGGTATCTTACAATTTGTCTAAATCTGGATATGGACAACGACTGTGCTTCGGTATCGGAGGTGATCCCATTAACGGAACTAATCTTATCGAAGCTTTGGACATGGTCAGACGTTACGACGATGTTGATTCAGTGGTTGTCGTAGGAGAAATAGGGGGAGACGCAGAGGAACAATTTGCCGAATATGTGATAAAAGTTGGGTATAACAAGCCCGTAATAGCATACATTGCAGGGAGGTCGGCTCCAAAAGAAAAGAAAATGGGTCATGCTGGAGCTATTGTCTACGGTAACTATGGTTCAGCTGAGTCTAAATTTTCAAGTCTACAAAAGGCTCACATTCCTGTCGCAAAGAGTCCTGCAGAGGTCCCGACTCTGCTACGCCGAGAGCTAAGACGATAGACTAGTGACCCAATTCTATCGACTTTCTTGCGAATTAAGAGTCCAATATGGAATACAATGACACTTCATGATGTTTCATTGGCCGAGAATTGCAATACGGTTTTGAGTTAAATGCAGTTTGAAATAAGATTTTGCGATAAATGCTTAGCTAAAACATCTCACCAAATTTTGGAAGATCCCAATATCTTGTATACATACAAGCGTAGACGATTATACCGCTGTACTCATTGTGGTAATCAAACTTTCAAAAGATCATTAAGGCCATCAGCTGAATCAGTTTATTGACCTGGTTTGAAATTAATCTTAATACTATAGATCAATCTTTAAAATAAATAGATTGTACTGAAATAAAATTTAAAAATATTTTGAAAAGGCTTTTCATATCAACTTGTTGGCTTTTTTAGAATGACCTTATATCTATTTAGGGCGAAATATATCGCATGAAAAGATTTATGATCTATCTTCTTAATGATAGATTCAAAAGGAAAGATGCAAGATACGTGTTGACAGAAGTCCGCGCTCTATACACCGATTCAAATATAATCATCCGTGATATCAGAATTGCTACCGATTTTCTAGAGATTGACATGAGTATACCAGACGATTTTCAGATAGAGGCAACACTATCATTACTTACCACAATTGCACCTCTAGTTGGATCTTATGAGATAGACGAAAAATATATGGGAAAGATAGCTTCGATCAAATACGCGAGGGAACTGTTTAACTCGGAAAAATATTGGAGAACACACGAGGTGCTCGAAGGTGTATGGAAGCGATCGGAAAATAATGAAAAAAAAATACTTAACTCGATAATTCTGATATCCGCTGCTCTTGTGCACTATCAAAAAAATGAAAGCGAAATCTGTATCTCAATTTTAAGAAGAGCATTGGTTAAGCTAGATGGAATTGCCGGAGAATATTTCGGAATTGACCTGAACAAAGTTAGGACAGACGTAACTAAAATCATCGATACGGGGGTTGTGGAAAAAGTAACCATTTAATTTCAGATTGGGCCATATGGTCGACGCGAAATAATTATTGTGGCTATTGGATAATTCGAATATGTTGAACTGTTGGTGTTTAGATTTTGAGCTGTAATTACTTCCACAATTACTTCAGTATGCGCAATAAATAAAGGTAAGCTGGTATCAAAACAGGATAAGCATGGCAACTGAATTAAGGGTTCATCCTTCTTTTTTTAGAGAATTTGCTACCAAGACGTGGGTTTCTCCAAATGAAATTGCTAAAGAGCTAATTGAAAATGCTTTTGATGAAGATGCTACAAAGGTCCTACTTACAGTCTTGACCAATGGATCAGTGATCATTGAGGATGATGCAGGTATGAATAGCGCATCTATGGAAAAATTTTTGCTTTTAGGTTCTCCACACAAAAAGTATGACCATATATCACCAAAATTCAAGAGGCTTAGAACTGGTCGGTATGGAACAGGTCGATTGTCTTTCCTGACGTCATTCGACAAGATGAAAATCAGTACCAAACTCGATGACTTCATAAAATCGATAGAAATAGACGCTAATACACTTGACAAATTGTACTCTGGCAATGTTGTTTTGGATGAAGTAAGTGGATCTCCACTAAAAAGAAATGGTACTGAGATTTTACTAAACAATCCAAAGGTTTCAATAGATAGTAATAAATTAATAAAAGAAATAAGAAAGCTAGCGATTCTTCGACACCCAATGTTCGAGGTCTTTTTTAAGATTTCTGAACAATTTAATGAATGGAACTTCGAAAAGGCTCAGCTTGTCAGGCCCCCTGAAATTCAAGGGCACAGGATTCCAGTAAACCTAGAGAACGGCAAGATTGTTGGCGAAATCGTTATTGCAAAAAGACCCTTGACAGAGGACGAAAGAGGGATAGGCATAATGATTGGAAGTCATATTGTAACTAGAAGCCACTTTGGTTTCGAAACAAAGCTGAATCGTATGTCTGGATATATAAGATCTGATTCTCTTACCTCTAGATTTGCAGATAAATCGGCCTTGATAGAGGACAGCGAATATTTCAAATTCATGACGATTATGAAATCGTTTATCGAATCTACTGTCTTGCCTAGCCTAAGTCAATACGAGGATGTATTGATTACACGCGAAGAATCTAGAATATACAGGGAAATTGACAAAGTACTTGGACAGGCTTTGGTCGAAAGCTCGGAAACACAAGAAGAGATCCAAGAGTTAAGTACGGTTGATGTTACCGAATTGGTTGACTCAAACGTATCGACTAGTCAAATGAGTGGTTCAGGTAGACAAAGTTACACGAGTTTGAATGAATTGATACCGAGCAGAGATTCAAACATTGCTTTCGAACAATCCTCGGCCGAACTAGATCAACGGAAAGCAGCTGACTCGGCAAGTACATCTAGTGACGACGAAAAATATCAGCCTCAACCTGTAAGTTCAACAACAATACCGGAAGAAAATGGTAGCCTGCCCGCAGTTATAAACAGTGATAGACTATACGGAATTGGAACTCAAGATCGGCGTACGAGCAGTAGATTCGGCGATACCTCGCTGACGACCAGGAAGATTCGAACGCCAGTTGTCAAAAGAACCTTCGCTTTGAAAAAGGTCGGCTACAAAGTCATTCCTTATGAAGATGGAAGTGATTCGAGGTATAGCTTTACGAGTGAAAATGTAGTATTTGTAAATAAGGCGAATTCTACCTATAGGGCAGAAGCTGGTAGGGGCGATGAATTCTTACTAAGACATATTATAAATATGGTAGCTGAAGCGGTAGCACAAGCTAAACATCCGGAGGGTAAGGATGCTTTAGAATTACAAAATCGTTTGATAGCTGAAGCAATAAGAATCCACGATGGTTCCACATCTAAAAAATAAGAGATAGATCATTTTTCATTCGAAATTGAAAATCATGGGTGTATGGTATTGGTTAAAGTAATTTTTATTGTATTGATCTGATTGCATATTTGTTATATCTGATTTCATTTGATCCATTCTGCGCAATAGAAAGGACTAAATCTAACCTGCATAAGATATAACTTGAAAATCTATGGCGTTTCAATTTATGCCTGGTGCAACTGCAGTAGGGATTACCTTTTCAGAGGGTGTTGTACTGGCGGCTGAAAAGCGTGTATCATACGGAAATTTTGTAATAAACAAGAATACAAAGAAAACGTTCACTGTTACGGATTTTGTCGGAGCCGCATGTGCGGGTATGATTGCGGATATGCAAGTTTTAGTGAGACAGGTTGGGGCATTGGCGAAAATAAGGAAACTGGAGACTCGCCGTAATGTAGCCCCTAATTCAATTGCAAAATTAATGTCTGTGATAATGTTTGAGCGTAGATTTTTTCCCTTATTGACCCAAGTGATTGTTGGCGGGATAATAGACAAACCCAAAATTTATACTTTAGACCCCGTTGGTTCAGTCCTCCCTGATGATTATGCTGCGGTAGGCACTGGAGCTGAAATGGCATTGGGGGTATTAGATTCAGAATATAAAAATGAAATGTCTCGGGAACAAGCTCGTGAGCTTGCTATCAAGGCTATAAAATCATCTATTCAACGAGACTCCGCCAGTGGTGATGGATTGGATGTTCTTATCACTACTTCTAGCGGGCACACTGATGAGACCATGAGTTTCTAAGTGTCAAGCAACTAGCACCTAGAACTAGTATGTAATACGATGGTATCAAAAAAATAATTAAGCCCGTCAGTAAAGAATTACAGCCAAATGTCCGAACCTACAAATGAGGACGTGGAAGAATTTGATGACGATTTTGATGAAGAATTAGATGAAGAAATCGGTAGTGGACCAGACAGTACGAATGATGACGGATAGTTTCTTGCGATTAATACCTTTTGACAACATACATAACTGTCGTATGGCTTGTTTTTTAATTCATTTAATACTTAATGCTTGTAATCACTAAGTATATCTCTATATCTTGGATCCTTATACGCAATATGCTTGACGTATTCGCCATAAGTCATATTTAAAGAACAACTGGTACATCGTACAAAAGAAAAATCATCTGACAATTCAGCTATATTCTTACAGTCTGGACAATGTACTTTCATATGTTATTATATGTTGAACAATAATAAAATTTTAACTGAACTTACATTTCCGACATTATTAGATCAGGCATCCAATTCAAAAGAAAAATTATGAAATAGTCTATATTGCCCTAACTTGCTTCACAATTGGCTGACGCGATTTTCTAAATACACGAAAGCCACATATGCATTTGATTTCGGGCAATCTCGAGAGCTCTTCAACTGATACAGACATACCGCATCTCATGCATTCATAAAGTACGTCTCCAAGGTTTTCCGACATTAATAGTTGAATTTCAACCTTAAGCAGATTTAAAGATTGTGTATTGAGCTATTCTAATGTGTTAAATTCAATTGCATACTAAACGATATTCAACAAATCGTATTAACTTGGCACTTACCCATTACGACGAGCATTCAATTAGCTTTGATCTCGTCCTTAATGCCCATCGGGCTTGGAGCGCACTACCAATTATTCAAGTGACACAAAGAGATCCCTTCGATGTAAGCGTCCTTTTGCAGTTAGTTCTGTTTCTTTTTCCGGGCTGACACAATCGATAGCACATCCCGATCTTTCAAATGGTAAGAGGTCGGTAATCTTAGCCCATCTCGAGCGTCTATTGCATAGATTAAGCCTTTAGCTAAATCTGTGTGAATATCAGCTGCCAAATCCTTTACCGTGGATCCAGCCTTCATCAAATAGACATCAGGCAAGATATTACCAGACCTGTCTGACATTTTTGTCGGATCAGCTACAGGATAGATCGCATTCATTCTGAGAAGTTTGAATACTGCCACATTTATTGCGAATTGAACCCCAGTTCTCATGTATTCGTTCAGTACATCTTTCCTAATGAAGTTAAGAGCCCATTTCTGTTTGTCGTTCAAACTTGACTGATCGGTCATTTCAAATCGTTCGTCGCCAGGAAGATATTTAATCAGTCCACGAGCCTGAGCACGTCGCAAAGTAAGTTCCGCGTCAGCACTCGTTGGAACTATAATCGAGTCCTTATATTCTTCTCGTAGTCTTTTAAAATTTTCAGTTGCTACTGGCAAATCTACCTTGTTTGCTACAATTAGTGTTGGTTTTGAAACCTCCCGTAAGCTCCAGCAGAATTTTCTTCTATTTTCAGGATTGAAATCATCAAATTCAACATCCTGAAGCTTGTTGACAGATAGTGCGTACTTGACATGGTCTTCTTTTACACCTATGCCTCTAAAAATATCTGTTATTGATGAGATTATATCATTGGAAGAATGGATTGATCTTGAGATTTTATCATAATTTCCTTCCAGTAATTTCAGATACCACATTATGACTTCCTCTTCTATATCTGCAATATCGGCAACAGGATCACCGGTACCCTCTTCGGCGATCTTACCAGATGCATCAATACTACCTGACGCGTCCACTATATGAAGAAGGGCATCTGACTGAGCAGCGATAGACAAAAACTGATTGCCTAGGCCTTTACCTTCCCAAGCGCCTTTTATTAATCCAGGCAAATCTACAAGTTCTATAGGTATAAATCTCCAGCCATCAATACACTTTGAGTTTCGTGGTGTGTCTAGAATTCCCAGCTCCTTGTGAACGCAAAGAGTAATGGTACTTGCATTACCAACATTAGGTTGTTTAGTTGCAAATGGGTAGTTGGAAATTTCGGCAGATCCCATTGTTGCGGCATTAAAGAAAGTCGTCTTGCCAGTATTAGTTTTTCCAATCAAACCAATCTTTATCATAAACCATCCCGATCGTCAACAGTTTATAAATATATTCGTCTAGCCAAATAAATACTAAAATAGTATCAACGATTTGCCAGAGGAATAGTAACAGCTCCATGGGATGCTGACTGAACCAAACTCGAATATTTCGCGAGAGCACCAGTCCGGTATCTTGGTCGTATGGGCTTCCATGACTTGATTCTCTTATTCAATTCTGTATTAGTCAGTTTCATATCTATTTTCCCGTTCAGAATATCTATCTTAATTAAATCTCCATTCCTAATAATTGAAATCGGACCACCTACAAAAGCCTCTGGACTAACATGTCCCACCATGAAACCTCTAGTTGCACCTGAAAATCTTCCATCGGTAACCATAGCGACTTTTTCCCCCAAGCCCTGACCTACAACTGCGGCTGTCACAGCTAGCATTTCTCGCATTCCTGGACCGCCCTTTGGGCCTTCATATCTAATTACTATCACATCGTTTTCTACAATTTTCCGTCTTGATAAGGCAACGAATGCAGCCTCTTCAGAATCAAACACCTTTGCCTTACCAACAAATTTACTCCCGGAGATACCAGCAATTTTTATTACTGCTCCTTCTGGGGCCAAGGATCCCTTCAGAACTTTCAGAGTTCCTTCTTTGTGGATTGGATTCTCAATCGGCTTTACTATTCTCTCGGTCTGGGTGCCAGCCACTTGGAGAGAGTCAATATTATCTCGCAAACTCTTGCCAGTGACTGTGATTGTATCTCCGTTTATCAATCTAGCCTTTAAAAGACTATTCATAACAATCGGGATACCACCTATATCATCCAAATCCCTCATGACATACATACCGCCAGGTCTTAAATCAGCTAAATGGGGAATTCTACGTCTTATCCTCTCAAAATCGGCAAGTTTGAGCTTGATTCCTACCTCTCTAGATAATGCCAAAAGGTGTAGTACGGCATTTGTTGATCCACCTATTGCGTTCACAATTGCGATCGCGTTCTCAAATGCCTCAAAGGTCATTATATCCTTAGGTCTGAGATTATTTTCTATCAAGTTGTGAATTTGTTTCCCAGCATCGTAACAGAATTTAGTCCTCAAATCACTCACTGCCGGAGGAGATGCGCTGCCTGGGAAGGAAATCCCAATAGCTTCAGCTACGGATGCCATGGTATTTGCAGTGTACATACCAGCACACGAGCCTGCGGAAGGGCATGCAACATTTTCCAAGCTAAGAAGTTCCTGAGCCGTCATTTTTCCAGAATCATACATCCCGACAGCTTCGTATACATCCTGAATGGTAACTTGCTTCCCATTCCAAGATCCTGGCAAAATCGTACCACCATATACGAAGATGGAGGGCAAGTTTAATCTCGCCATAGCCATCATAGTACCAGGCAGACTTTTGTCACAACCAGAGATGCCTACCAATCCGTCATACTGATGTGCTCGCATCATCACCTCTATGGAATCGGCAATGATTTCTCTACTGACTAGTGAAGCCCTCATACCTTCGTGCCCCATCGCTATTCCATCTGACACTGCAATCGTGGTAAATTCCCTGGGTGTACATCCACCCTCCTTTACCCCCTCTTTTGCAGCGCCTGCCAATTGCCCCAAGTGAATATTACAGGGAGTAGCTTCATTACATGAGGAGCATACTCCAATTATCGGTCGATTTAAGTCTTCTTCGATTAGTCCC
>JARBAU010000157.1 GCA_029237525.1 Nitrososphaerales archaeon
ATTGAATATCTATAGAAAATGAGCTTTCCTACACTACATTTGGTACTTACAAAGCTACGATCAGCAGCAGAGAACCCTATTGGTTCTACCTATTTGAGAGCCGACCTCTTACCGTTATCGGGTTATCTAGTAACGCATATTTACTGTCATCTTGAGAGGCAGCGGTAGATGTGTGATTATTTCAAGAATTCTTCTTTGGAAAATACCGCAATACCGATTGTCTATCCATTCAATGACTTTTTGTCGGAGGCGTGCTATTTTGGATACTATGCCACTAACTCCCACGTATCTAATTCGAGTTTCCTTAACACATCGTCACATATGTATATCGGAGAATTATCTTGGTAAAAGAACATGAACAAACAAGATGACGAGCACACATTTGATTTAATAGTAATAGGTACTGGTACTGCTGCATCTACTACTGCATCAGAATGTAGTTCTGCAGGATGGAGTGTTGCTATAATAGACTCACTTCCGTTTGGTGGAACATGTGCCTTACGCGGATGTGATCCAAAAAAAGTTCTTGTTGAGGCAGCAAAAGTAATTGATTCAAATCAAAGACATAACAATAAAGGTATAATCGGTTCAGAAGCAATTCATATTAAATGGTCTGATTTAATAAGTTTCAAACGGACTTTTACCGATCCTTACCCAAAACATAGAGAGGACGGTTGCATTAAGGCTGGGATTGTTCCATTTCATGGTCACGCACAGTTTATTAGCCCAACAGCTGTCAAAGTTGAAGTGCATAAGGATTCGAATAATAATGATACTATTCTTAATGGCAGGCATATTCTAATAGCCACAGGGTCAAAACCTATGAACCTAAACATTCCTGGTTCAGAGAACGTTATTACAAGTGATCAATTCTTGGAGTTGAGGGATAATAATTTACCCGACAGGATTGTATTTGTTGGTGGTGGGTATATTTCATTTGAGTTCGCTCATATTGCAGCACGCGCTGGATCAAAGGTTACAATTATACATCGCGGTAATCAACCTCTGGAACACTTTGATCCAGATCTTGTTAATAGATTAGTACAAAGAAGCATGGATATAGGGATTGATGTCATATTACAGGCAGCAGTTAAGAGCATCGATAAGTCATCATCGTCATCGGCGACGACAATAAATTTCAGTAATGAAGGTAGAAACAAATTAGTTGTGCATTATTCTTCTTTATCTTCATCCGAGCCTTCTAAAGAAAATAAGCAGAAGAGTGATGATGACGTGACGACATCATCATCAACGGTAGTGGAAGCTGATTTGGTGGTACATGGCGCTGGTAGGGAACCAAATATTGGCGGGCTTAATCTGGCTGACGCTGGGGCTGTACAATATACTCATCGGGGTATAATAGTAAATGAATATCTGCAAAGTGTTTCAAATCCTGCTGTTTACGCAGCAGGCGATGTGGCTGCAAACATGGGCCTGCCACTAACTCCTGTAGCAAGCTATGATGGAGCTGTTGTAGCAACTAATTTAATCAAAGGTAATACTCTAAAGTCTAACTACACTGGCTTACCTAGTGTAGTATTTACCATTCCACCTCTTGTCTCTGTAGGATTGCAGGAAGAAGAAGCAAAGGACCAGCGATTACGATTTAAAATAAAGTATAATGATACTTCTGGCTGGGCATCATCTAGACGGGTGGGTGAAACTTGTGCAGCATTTAAGGTACTAATCGAGGAAGATACTAATCGAATATTAGGAGCCCACATTTTGGGCCCTCATGCGGAGGAAATTATTAACATATTTTCACTAGCTATTAGATTGGGCCTTACTACAAAGGATCTTAATGATCCAATAATCTATACTTACCCAACCAACTCTTCAGATATACTTTATATGCTATAATAAAATAGCTGATTATATGATGAAAAAACAACAACAATCGAATTACACTTGTGATGTTTTGATTATAGGGGGCGGCTCTGCTGGTCTTAGATCTGCAATTGAAGCTCATGATGCTGGTGCTAATGTTCTCATAATTAGTAAAAGCAAGACAGGTGATCCACATACAACACTTGCAAGAGGCGGCATCAATGCAGCTCTTGGCACTATGGACTCGGAAGATAACTGGGTGATACATGCGGCTGATACTTTAAGAGAAGGGGAATTTCTTGCTGACTATGAAAGAGTTGAGCTACTTTGCAAAAACGCACCGGATGCCATAAATGAATTGGTAGGCTGGGGCGCTAGGTTTCACAGAGAAAAAGATGGTAGACTAACACAGCGATTTTTTGGAGCTCACACCTATAGAAGGACAGTATTTTACCAGGATTGGACTGGCCAAGAAATAGTTCGTGTTTTAATGGAGCAAGTAAATCAGAGGAAAATCAAAATGATAGATAATGTTTACATCACAGAATTATTGCTAGAAACAAATGGTAATGATGATGGTGCAACTAGAGAAGGTTTGGCAGCACGGCCTGAAGA
This sequence comes from Nitrososphaerales archaeon, assembly GCA_029237525.1. Lineage (GTDB taxonomy): Archaea > Thermoproteota > Nitrososphaeria > Nitrososphaerales > Nitrososphaeraceae > JARBAU01. The sequence goes on from JARBAU010000157.1 coordinate 2,443, forward strand.
ACAAGTGACAAATGAACAACAAGAAGTAAAAGTACAAGAACAAATCAAAGGAGCATTTGGAATAGATATCATAAAGAAAGAATTAGCTACATTTGAATGCAAGTCTTTAATCTTAGCGGCTGGTGGATATACTCGAGTTTATGCAGTAAGCAGTTCGAGAATTTTTGAAAACTATGGGGAGGGTATATCTCTAGCATATGAAGCAGGTGTAGATTTAGTAGATATGGAAATGGTGCAGTTTCATCCTACTGGAATGGTTTGGCCAGAGGAGGCAGTGGGTACTTTGGCTACAGAAGCAATACGTGGAGAAGGAGGTATTCTACTAAACTCAAAAAGTGAGAGGTTTATGAAAAATTACGATCCTGAAAGAATGGAGCTAGGGCCACGTGATGTAGTGGCCCGTGCTAATTATAATGAAATACTCTCTGGACGAGGCACAGAACATGGTGGTGTCTGGTTAGATGTAACTCACCTACGAAAGGAAGTAATTCAAGAAAGACTTACTACTATGTATGAACAATTCCAAAAATTTGACGGAATCGATATATCAAAAGAGAAAATGGAAGTTGGACCTACTGCACATTATTCTATGGGTGGAGTCGTAGTAGATATAAACTGTCAAACTAGGGTCAAGGGCTTATTCGCAGTTGGAGAAGTAATAAGTCAGATTCACGGTGCTAATCGTTTAGGTGGAAATAGCTTGCTAGACACAGTAGTTTTTGGAAAAATTTCTGGTGATAAAGCAGCAAAATTAGCATTGCAAGAAACGAAAGTAAACACAGAGAAAACCAAAGACGCGGCGGCATCACAGCTAAATTCGAGTATTGTAAACCAAAAATACAGATTTGATGCTGATGATGACAACTATGAAGGAATCTTCGTAATTGAAGAGCCGATGAAGTTCCGTAGTGAATTACAAAAATTGATGATGCAAAATGCAGGAATAGTAAAAGAGCAGACTAGGCTTCAGGATGGGTTAAAGCGAATTTTAGAACTAAAGGACGAGTTTTATTCTAAAAAACAGAATATTAATTTAGAGTCCAGTTTTGCAGATGGTAATGATGATATTGAAAATATTGTTCTAACTTTGCAGGTGAAATCTTCACTTATTTCTTGCGAGGCCACAATTAGAAGTGCTTTAATGCGGGAAGAAAGTAGAGGAGCTCACTATAGATCCGACTTTCCAAGCCTTGATGATGACAATTGGAAGGTAAATATCTATTGTACAAAGAGAGGAAAGAGATTACCTGACGGAGTGGAAATGACATTGTTTAAACAAAATATCAAAGAAATCAGTGGGCCACTAGCAGATTTTCTAAAATCGCATGTCAAAGCAGCACA
>JARBAU010000158.1 GCA_029237525.1 Nitrososphaerales archaeon
CACCAGTGGTTAGGAACTGAAAATATCTCTTCTACGAACCAGAAATGCCACAACTCATTTATACCTATAGTAAACATGGTTGCTAGATAGCCGATGATGGTTATCTTAAGACCAGTATTAATTGAGTTGTTTGGTCCTCTGAGAATTGGTACTTTTCTGTCATACATTGCCACAAATCCCCATCCTAACGGAAGTGCAATAAAGTGGCTGTACAACCACCAATGAGCTGGTGTGAATGCACTATCTCTAATAGCTGTTTGATGTAGTGATCCATCTACAAAGTTGTCTACTTCTACTGATGCTGCGATTGAACCTAGCATGATGACCATTATGTAGATCTTTTTCAGTCTCTGTATTTCTACCTCTTTTGGAATCAGTGCTGGCATCTGTGCCATTTTATTCAAATTAAACTAGACATATTTTGCCTTTATAATTTGATTAACGTTGTTACATTGTACTTGCAATTAAATGCAATATGAAGACGGCATCTAGTTTTATGGAGAGAATGCGCCTTTCTATTTGGGAGAATAGTAAGTACTATTTGGCACATTTCGTAAAGATGGAGGAATTTGTAATATTCGTTTGTCTGTTACTATAGGTTGAGAAGGTAGGCCATACATCTGTCTAAGTCTACTTTGTTGAAGATTCATAACATCACTTGAAAAGGTCGGTCCAATATGCCCTATCCATAAGTAGATTAGTATCACACCAGTTAAAGAAAAACCCATCAACAGTATCGCCCATGCAACTGGAACAAGTCTGTTATAGTCACTAGAAATCATGCTATTGCAATTTGATGACGACAACTTGATACGATCACCTACGTGTCTAGGCATTATTTCTGCATCAAGATTTATAATTGATGCCTAACCAAGTTAACTTATAATTGTGACACATTGCACTTGGCTCAAGATACCGAATTGAAGACCGTTATAATGTATATGTTTTAATTTATATTTATATTATTATTTTTATTTTTATTATTTGCACACAGCATTTTATTATTCTTCTGATGTGGTGTACTGTTTGAAGTGTGGTTATTGAAACTGTTTAAATCAAATCAGCCAATTTAATTATTTAGCACTATTATAATTATTATTAGTCTCACTAAAATGATTAATTAGGTATTCTTGGCAAATTGCAATACTACAGATTCTGTGATACTAAAATCCCTTCCTTCTAAGATGTGTTATAATGTGTTTAAATGTATTCATTATCTTTATACCGTTGATCAGCGATGAATAATTATCAATAGAGGAAAATGTTTTGGATAGTGGGCTTATAGGAGGAGGAAGAAAGAATAATCCCAACAATGGCCATAATCTTCATAAGAGTTATCTGAAATGGCTTGCTATCTACATAGGAGTGGGATTTGCCGTCTCTTTAGTACTTCCATTTCCGGTTTCTTTTGCAGTCTATATAATCATATTCCTAATTCTAAATATTATAAGGACAGATCTTGTTTTGCGAAAATCTGGTGTTAAGGATGGTATAAGAGGACTATATAGATCAATATCTTCAGATTTTAGGAGTAATGATATGTCAGAAAGGATCTATAATAACAATCCAATCAAATTCTCGTGTATGAATTGTGGTAAAGAACATAAAGAAAGGAAATGTCCTGGATGTGGTTCAACTGCAGTCAGAGCTGGATAGAGGTTGATGCGATGACGAGTTGCGAATTATGGAGTACTGACAGTACAAGAACTCTGCACGACTACGTGATAAAACCATTTGTTATCTATCCATCCATATTAAGTCTAATTCATGGCTGAATTATCTGTCCTAGACCAAGCTTCACATCCAAAATGTTGGAGTAATTTGCACTTTTTGATGAATCTGTAAACAACACCGATGCAGTGACATTTCTTATTGTGCTTTCTGATAAAGTTGTAGCCAGCTGGACTCGACCGGTAGAATTAAGTTTTAGTCCATCTGGAAATGAGGTAGTCTTTAGCAACGATCCATTTATCGCATATACTTTCATTACCGCATTTTGTACCCTGTCCTTTGCTATGAGTGATGGAGTGAGGGAATACACTACTACGACCTTAACCTGGTGTGATTGACTACTATTAGTCAGAGGCACAAAATGTGCATAATTCAATTTTATTGCGACAGGTCTTCCTCCAACTTGGTCAACAGATGCCGCAGCATGCGCTATGTTATTATTTGTATTATCGAGAGAATCTGTGCTATCAATCTTTAATGAATTTGGCATCGATAACATCTGTAATGAGGCAAGAGACACGGCTGCTAGTGCGGCGGCTAGCAATTTTACTCTACGAAAGTTAATCCTAGAATTTTCTTTTTCATGTAACGTCATTTGGTACGAAAAGTAATGGATTTATTATTTAATTAATCTATCCAATAACAAGTATTTTTATCTCCTGGTACCAAGCAGCTGCATGAAGCAGTTTTGTTTTGACAATGTATATTATGATTGATTCTCCCCCTCTATAATAAGGGACTAGAGTTTGATTGCTTAGGAGATACTAAATATAAGCATATATCTGCCGATCTTTAGCGTAGATAGTGATAGTGATCATCGGGCCAAACAGGAAAAATAGGAAGATCAATCTGAGTCTAGGTACCCACGTTACCAGCATTGCTATCGAATCTTACCCTAGATATGATATATCAACCTAGTGTATGTAACAGTCTTTACCAAGGCTATTTTACACTTGAATTTTAAACCAATAATTACTAATTATATGATGGTAAAAATATTTTTCATTACATTAACATATTAACATTCTGTGATCATCTGCAACTACTTGCAATCAGACATGGACATACGGTGAATTTTAGTACTTTAGTCTAATAATACAATGAATGTTTATTGTATTAATCTAATCATTATTTTCAATATTCTATTCCATCTCGTCGTCTAAATCACTTTAAAGCTTTAGCAGTATGACTCGATCAGTTTTATTGTTTTTATAAATCATATGATATTACCAAGAATAGAACTGAACCGAAGTGATTAAAAGTCTAGCGAGATTTCACTGTAAAGCTTGAATTACCATTTTTGTTTAACTTTAGATCATTTTCATTTTCTAGGCAACTGACTAAATGAAAAATTTTAAGGCAATATTTAGGTATACCTATGTAACAGCTCTATTATCATATTCACAAGACCAATGGTTCATGTCTCAAAAAGCATTATGCGAATTTGAAAAGTCTAGACATGTCAAGTGTCATAGGGCTCGATCAACTGATCATATTCTTTCAAGTTACACGATATTTGACGGATCGGTCTTCTCAGTACTAGCAAAAATATTAATCGATCGTTATCATCTGACATGCACACTACTATATCCAGGGGTGAAGCAACTAGTGTATGAAGGGGGAATAGTAAGATAATATATTGTGTTTGTCTGATAGATTACCAGCAATACTATGACACAACCACCTAAACAATCGGCAGGAGAAGACCGTCAAAAAATTATCGTGGATATAATGGTAACATTAGGCCGCAGGATCATAGCACTCAGACCAATAGACCAGTCGATCTATATCGATCCAATTTCAGCAAGGAAGAAGCAAATTAACACGAATTCAATATCTCCAGATAGGATGAATAACAGAATTAGGGGTAGATTGATTGGAAAATCATTCGAAGAAGCAATTGATTTAGTCAATAAATACGGTAGCATATCTAAACCAGGAGAGTATGGGTCTATTTATCTCACAAACCCGCTAGATTTTATAGAGGATTAACTATTTGAATTGAACTAATGAAGGCTAACCATAACTTTTAATAAGCCACTTGGAAACTGCCTCTCGCCTTCATAAATCAATTCTGACATTGAATCGGGTCCAGTACAGGGACATTTGAAAAGTGTTTCTATTACAGAAGGGTGATGTACTGGATTATAATGATTGCTCTAAATAGCAGATTTGTTCTATATAATGAGTGACGTCTCGGTACAATGTTAATCAAGCTCATTTTTATCGTGGTGTATACAACAGCTTCACTTTATACCTCGGTTATCTTATGCTAGAAAGCACTAAGGAATGCAACGAATCGATGTTCAACTTGATGTATGCCGGACCATCCATAATGGCCGTCAAACAACTACAGGAGACGCTGATCCGGATTGAAAATAGACAGATACATTAAAGATTTGTCTAAGAAATTAGACGATTTTTCTAACGGTAACGGTATTGAAAGAATTAAGGATGACGAATACTATATAGCCAGAGGAGAACCGCCACCATGGTTTGTATATCATAGTATTGCTATATACTGGAGAGAAGGGAAAAAGCAGCAGGACATAAACTAGGGCTTGATGAGTATGATCATAGCATCACTCGGGATCAGCTAGAATTTATTTTGAAATGGGAACTAAGGCCATCCCCAAAAAGAGAGATATAAACTCAATAGTACTCTTGCTTGACTTGGGGCAACCCAATATCTACCATCGACTATCACAAAGTAGCTCACTCATAGTATCTTCTTCTCAATCGATGGCAAAGTAATGGAGGATAATTATCAGGTGTATTGAGACAAAACAAATTTTATTTGGATATATTCTAAAATATTGCTTGGATGATTGGACTATGCCATCTGCTAAATTCGTGACCTAGTATAGGCCGTGGTTCAGTGTTGGATTCTTACAGAGTATTTATTGAAACCAATTGACGCAACCACGGAACTGAAAATTACTTATGAAATTAGCATCCTTGTATGCAGTCTGTACTTTCAGAGCCATTTAATTTCGACACATATTTATATACAGTTAACATTTATGCTGAATCTTAAGCAAAGAGGGTTTTGCTGACACCGGAAGAATCTAACATACTCTACATATATACATGATAAGAAATCTATATAGAAAGATACAAAAGGAGCCTTGACGTATAATTATATGGATAGTAACAATAAGTGTCCAAAATCTTTGTAGATCTTTATCTGGATCAATATGGTCAGGTCATTGTATCGAGGTTAGATAATGGCCAAATTTGTATGCTAAAGGGAGATTCGTTAAGACGAGCTGAGAACACTATCGATCTGTACAATTACAGTAATGCTAGGTACGGTGTATATGGAGAGATACAAGTCGACGAGCAGGATTTAATACCTGTAGAGTCAGCTTATGCAGCCCAATAACATATGGATTTTCCTAGCTAACTACATGCCCTAGGGTTCTGTTAATATCATCATGGGTAATAGGTAACAACTACTGACCGTACTGATTACCACTGCCAGCATATGCCGGCAAGAATCCAGAAAGAACTAATCTAAATTATGAAACAGCAGCATAACGGCAAGCTAGCATGATGTGAAAGTGTCATATGGAAGTTGAATATCCCTCCTGACTTCAAAGTAATCCAAACTAGAAAATATCGCTTAGCGTAATGTGCCGGCAAAATCTACGCTGGGCTTGAGTGTAAGGCAACTACTTGGAAACGACCCAAAATGGATTTCCCCTTGAACCATGCATGGGTGGCGTATCATCATCTCCAGACTACTTTGATCGCAACGCCCAGCTATGCCGTCAAGAAATAGTAAGTATCTGCCGACAAAGATACCAGATAGTTGCCGGCAAAAATGCACATCAAGTCTTAGGATTTGACAGGGATGAGATAATCTGCCAATATAACCTAAGGATGTATCCCACGGGTAGCAAGTAATGCCACTGGTGTAGCTTGTGACAACTCGGGGCAGTCTCAGAAGGTATAGCGGATAGCGTGCAGAAAAAGAAAACAAATAGTTGCCGGCAAAAATTCTCGACTGACTTCTGGCTAAAATAGCTGGCATGATAACATTGATGAGCTCTTGTATCAAGCACGTGGTAGTGGATCACACCCCATCCAACAGCCTTGATAATGCCATATCCAGAGTATGCCGGAAAACATATTACATGGTATAGTAAGGTTGTTAGTGTCTGCCGGCAAAGAATCATAATGGAGTTGACTGAATATGAGGCATTACGTTTCGAGTGGCACACTAATGTAATCTAGTATTATACGGTAGTCATATCACCCTACTAACATCTTTAGTACAACCGCTAGAATATGCTGGTAAAAAGGATTATGAAGTACAAGTATGAGCAGATCTTGGCGAGTAAATGGGAATCATATCTGATAATCTGCCAATCTAATCGCAATTCATGCCGGATGTGCTCACAAGTGATATATTCAGTGTAGCTTAATCTAGGGATGCAGACTAAAGCTATGATTAGTGTCTGACCAGAATACCAGGCAGCCACATTGAATACATACCATTACAACAATGCAACGATAGAAACCAGGCTTTGCGCCTGATACGACATATCATATTGTGGTTAATAAGAATCTGTGGACTGTCTGTTAGAACCCTATTACTGGTATAGTGATCTCAATTCCTCCATGTATGCGGTTGACATGCAAACAAATTAACAATCAGTCTACCCAGATAGTGTTGCATCAAATCTTTGCTTCATTTACGCTAATTGTAAATTAGTTAGCCAATTAGATAATTGAGATTGTTATTTCTTCAATGTGTTTTTCATGGGACCTTGTGCTTATTGTGTATTGTATAGGTAGCATTTAACATACAAGGATACATAATTATGATGTGCTAAACAGAGGGAGGTCTGGTGGTTTGTGGTCTTGGTCAGCTAATTAGCAGGTCCATACATTTAGATTTTGCATAACTCGTTAGTTTGAAGACATGTTAATCGATAAAGATCATTTTAATTTATTTTATCTCATTGTTAGTTTGAAAATTAAGGCAGTTAAACCCTAAAAATGACGCATTTTTGATTAGCAAGAAGGTTATATCACTAAATAGTTTAGCTCACAGATCTCTGTGAAGGTTGGCATCTATCATCTCCTTCCTGTCGAATGAGTTGATGAGTCTCGTTCCATTTTCCCAGATGGAGGGACCAAGGAAACGCGGTCCAATGCCAACCTTCAATCTATTATCGTTCTCAAACATTACTTTTGACTAGTAATTCAAAATTATTTGAATCTCCAATAAAGTGAACTATTACTACAATCTAGAAGATTGATAAGGAAAGTTAAGAAGAATGAATGAGAATCCGTATTAGAATCTAAAATGGATGAGGCTATGCTTTGCACATGCAAACATCCCAAGCTGTACCATATGTCTTCATCTATTCAAAATATAAGAACTAGAAAAGTCATGCCCATCGAGTTCTGTTTAGAATGCGATTGTACTAAATTTGTACAAGAAAAACAATCCAGGCGTCAATCAGTTTGTTAGCATATTTCCATTAGTCGGTTAAAAGTAAGATAGCAGCAATACATCCAATATTAAGACAGACGACTATTTTTGGAAGTGTTCTATACAAATTCTAACATAATGACACTTCATCTACTTGCAATGTCTTATAATTCAATTCCAGCCAGATTATGAGCAGTACAGCCGAACTAGAACTCACTGCTTTTGTAGACTTGCTATAACAAGCTAATTTCATTCTCGCGAATGTTATAGCTTCTTTTGAGACTATTTTTGGTACTTATGAAGCCCTGGGAAGAGATTTGAAAATTGATAATTTACGATAATGAGGATTACCATAAGTGCCACATTTTTGCTAGCTAATTCTCATCCTTATATTTGACCCAAGGGGAGTGTTATCTAGATTTGAGTAAGTATATTTTGATATTTTGTCAGTTAACCATTCAATGATCTTGTGTTGTGATAGTAGCAAGGCCATGATTAAAGGATCACTAGAAAAAGGACCTCCTTTAGCATTAATAGCACTAGCATATTTGTAACAATCGTCTAACATTTTCATGAATAATTTTCTGTCTTCCTCTGAAGACAGGCTGTCTGCAAAACCCTTCCATGACTCTATCTCTTTGGTAAGAAGATCTTCATTTGGGAATAGGCTCAATTACGCAATTTAAGAATGCTTTACCTATAAGTAATGAATCACCTTTTAGGGGGGAGAGGGATTGACCATAATCATTTTTCTTTTTTCTATTCCAGCATTCGAATAATTCTTCCGACTAAAATACTCGAATGCGTCAATCTACTCACCTTGAAGATCTTTTCGATAACTTACAACTATTGGCAGTTTTTCCAAAAATTCCACTTGAGTATTATATGCTTACATGCTTATAATCATGTCAGGGAATTTCTATCACCAACCAAGCTATTTCACTTATTCCCTTTTGTCGTAATATATGAGACGCGGTGTTTAACTTCTATCTGCGAACATGATGATAACTCTACATGTAGAATATCCTTGATACCTTGATACAAATCTGGCGTTTGACTACGACTATACCCAAATATCGTTCTAAGAGGTTTGGATGGTGGGAAATTGATAACTAAGCAAATCATACTACAGATAGCAGTTACAACCAACATATAGCTCTCAATTCATTGTAGCCATCTCAGTTCTTTCTGGCTTCAATCTTTTACGTATTTCTCTTTTTAACCAGTCAATGTAATAACCCATCTTGGTCATGATAAATAGTTCAACACTATCTACTCCGTCAATTGATAGCAGACGGGTCAGAATTAGTTCAATTGCTGGTATATTTGGACTATAAAATAGAGCGAATATAAATTCACTCTGATTAACATTTGGAATCGCTATCAAATATTCCTTGAATTCAGTATACACTCTCTTGACAATATGTTCATAAAGAGACTTGTCGATATCCATAAGCACTATAAATTGGATATAACCAACAAGATGCATTGATGACAAATCCATAAAAATTGTGAAATCTACAACGTGATATTCTTTCAACTTTTCCAATCTTCTTGTCACAGTCCTTGTTGAAAGTGAGGTTGCTGTAGCAATAGTAGAAATATCAATTCTTGCGTTTGATAGAAGCGAGTTTATGATCTTCAAATCAGAATTTATTATATTTGTATATACAGGCTGAAGGTCAAGAAGCTTATAATCTACTACTGCCGGCTTTAGTATGTCAACCATTAACCCAATTTTATCTTCAGATCCTCCTTTAACCAATACAGAAAATAAAGCAGCTCCTCCCAGCTGTTTTGTATAGAATCTCAAATCACCCACAAGGCTTATTTTTTTAATAATTTCATCTTCTCGGATCTTTTTTCCAATGTTACGAATAGTAAGTATACACTGTTTTTCATATCCAAATATTGCTGGATTTACTATTGCTACAAAATTTTGAATTATACCTTGGGCAAGCATCTTACTGATCCTGGTTTTTATAGCATGTGGAGTAATCCCTACCATAGAGACCATGTCTAAATAAGGTGTTCTACAGTCCATAGATAGTAAACGTATTATCTTTAAGTTAATTTCATCAATTGGTATAGTTGTTGATGATATTGTTGAATTTGCTTTTATCTGCCGGTCCAATACCATGTACTAATATAATCCAGGGTCATAAAAATTTCTACTGTATTACATAGAAAGTGGGTATTACCGATAGAATTCTATATCTTAATCCTAATTTTTCAAATTTTGTGCTCTGTTGTCCATGTATGAAAATTGTATAGATAAACTAGGTGCATAATAGACAAAGATCAATTCCGGACAGTTAATTAGCCGACTTTGCCAATAGAATTTTGAATTAGCATGCGGCCAATGTTAAACTGGGTATTTACACATAATTTATGATTTTTAAGGTGCAGAACAGCAATACATGGATCAATCTGGGAATCACTATGTGTGAAATGAATTTCTTGACCTCATATTGTATACCCTGTTACTGTCTTTGAAATATCAGGCTGTTGTGAATTCCTGTAATCAAGAATTCACCTTGTGTTACCCATTAACATATTTGCCTCGAAGCTTTCTCTATATCTGGTTAATACATACGATACCAACTCGCGGTTTACTATCCGATAAGCATTATGTTTATACGTGCGACCAATAGCTATTATTCCTGCTTCAGATAACATCTTCAAGTACCAAGACAAAGTGGAAGGGGCCTTCTTTATGTGCTTTAGAATATCACTAAATGTGCACGATTTGTGTTCTAACATAAAGAGGACGATTTGCCGTGAAGATTTGTTTCTAATATGTCCCAATATACTAGATTCACTGGATAGGATATTAAGCGGAAAGTATCGAGGTCGTTTGCCATTTTGTCTTTCGACTTTTATTCTATCTGTCCTTTCAAGAATTCTTAGAACGTATTCTAGTGCACCGTTAGTTAACCCGCTAAATCTGAGAAGCTCTCGGTAACGTATTCCTGGACACCTTTCAATGGAATTTAGAACGATACCAGTCTTGCTACAATCAAATGTTTTGTCATTGATATTAGAAGACTGTAAGCGCCTTTCATTTTTCACCTCGATTAACAGTTGCTCAGCCATTCTACCGACTACCTTCTCAATGCCTCTAATGGAGACAGACGAGACGCCTTCCAGGCTGGATAGACTCCTGCTGCCAAGCTCAGAAATAGGGAGAGTAACCAGACAGTAAATAGTTCATTTGCAAGGAAGATGGGAGCAAAATGAGGTGCAGCACCACCGCTATTACCACTACCACTTCCACCACCAGAACCCATCATACCTGATGTCAGTACATACGCACCAGCAACTCCTGATACTAGTCCTAGTGTTGAGCCTAATAGACCAATGATTAATGCTTCGCTTAGAAATAGTGCAAGAATAAACCTACTTTTTGCACCTATAGCTTTCATGGTTCCAATCTCTTTTATTCTTTCATTAACAGACGTGTATAGGGTGGTGATAATACCAACAGCACCTACAAGTAATGCAATAAAGGCTATACCTGTCTGAAATGAACTATTTCCACCCTGAGCTCCCTGTATTGTTTTTATGATGGCTTTTGGTGTTGTGACTCCAATATTGTCACTTCCATATAATCCAGTGATTTCTTGTTGTACTGCATTAACGTAATCACCAGAAAGTGCAATTACTGCCATCTGATCATATTTTCCTCCTTTTTTGAATAACGAATTACCAGTAGGAAGATTGATGATGATTGATCTATCGATATACGTATTTCCAGTAGGTTCCATTATTGCACTAATGACAAAACTTCTTGATTGATGCTGCAGCTTTCCTGTAGTAGGATCTGCAAAAGAATAGGTTGCCTTGATATTCTGACCAACTGTTACAAAATTAGTTTTACCTGGTGGATTAGCAATGGTATCACCTACAATCATACCAGATGGATTATTTTCCTGTATTAATGAACCAGGAACTAGTGCTAAAGAGGGACTAATCAAATGAAGTTTAGTTGGATCCATTGCTAGTACTGGGGTTGTTAACACATTACCTTGAGCATTGAGCTCAAACTGACCTTGAAGTGAAGGAATAACCTCCGTAACATATGGTAGAGATTTTATCCTATTTACTACCTCAGAATTAAAAACTAGAGTAGATGGTGGTGATGGTCCTCCACGAAAGTTAATCTGACCAGGACTGACAAATAATACGTTGGGCGCTAGTATGCTTAGTTGTTTATTAATTAGACTAGCTACTCCTGCACTCATTCCATTGAGTGCAACCATCAATCCACCACCAACAACAACCATCAGTATTGTTAATATGGACCTGGCTTTTCTTTCTCTTAATGCGTCAAAAGCTAGTACAAAGATTTGTGTGAGGTGACTGTGATTATTTTCCTGATTCGGTTTCTCTTTGCGATTAACAGAGACGTGATGAAGCGAATGTACTGTTCTGTCTGAACTAGTCTTCGATAGCCCTTCTTTATTACCTGGCACGTGTTCATCAATATCCTCTTCTTCAATGCCCAATTCTATTACAAATACCTCCTAATGTTATTGATGCCTCTCGAATACTCGGACATCTGCTAAAGTAATCCTTGTAATGTGTACGTTCGGAAGTACCGCGGTCCAAGTTCATGAAATACCATTTAGAAGAGCAAAGAATCCCATAATGGGAGTACACGGTTTATATTGAAATCCTATAAGCATATCATGTCAATATATACACGGAATCAATGAATTTATGTATAGTGTAAGTTTAACTTAATTTTTATGACAAATTTCTAAGAAACTGTCAGAATTTGGATGAGCTGATATTATAGAACTGCATAGTTTCATGATTTCTCATCGACGTTCCACCTATTTACTGCTTGCATGCAGAATAATAATTAGCATTGAGCATAAAGCATCCTGGAAAAGAGTGCATATTGGATCCTCAGTTAATTCATCCTAAAATGAAGATACTGTAAAACAACTATCTGGTGTAAAAAGATTCAAGAGTAATGACAGACAGACAGACAGACAGACAGACA
>JARBAU010000159.1 GCA_029237525.1 Nitrososphaerales archaeon
ATATTTTTGAATATGATTTGATTATTCTTCATTATCCCTATGATACATAGACAACAACACTTTTTAGAATCCTCTTACAGATGTGAAGAATGTGGCAAATCATTTTGTAGTCGAGGAAAACTTGACGACCATATTCATCAGATCCACGGAATCTAACGTGACATGACACAATAATAATTAGATCATTATTCAGGCGTTGAATATTCAAGAAGCTAAATCAGGATTTTGGATTAGAAGTATACAACATAGTAAACCTATTTCAATTGTTAACAAAAGATTAATAGCAAATATGAACTGCATCTCACTTCGTTGAGAGATAATAAAGAACTGATTAAATCATTTATAGAGGAAGTTTTTAACAAACATGATCTCACTGCTATTGACAAATATCTTGTGGCAAACTTACTTAATGGCTCTGGAAAAACTCCAGAATCATTTAAAAAATTCTTGATTGCACTTTTTTCTGGTTTTCCAGACCTGCATGTAAAGATAGAACATATACTTGCAGAAAATGATCTAGTTTTAGTATTTCTTAATTTTACTGGAACGCATAGAGGGCAGTATGAAGGATTACCAGCTACAAACAAGTCAGTGATAAACAGATCAGCTGATCTTTATAAGATAGAAAATGACAAAATTGTAGCACACTGGGATGTAGTGGACCGATTGGATCTCTTAAAGAAGATAGGAGCAATCACTTTTAATAATGGCTGTCAAAGTCTAAAACAATAAGCCTGTATACATATTATTCTTTAGTTTCCTCTACTGCACATAATATGGCGACGGAAGTGAGGTAGTATTCACCGTATATCAGTTAGAAGGTATATCGGAGGAGAAATATGCTGAGGCTCTAAGAATGGTAGAACAAGATTTGCAAAATTTGAAAAGTATTGTTGAGAATCTTCCCACCTAATAATATCGAGAGTTTAGAAAATATTAAAAAATACTAATAGAATTAGAATAAGATCCCATATAAGAAATGATTTGTTTGACTATTATAATGTTACTAGGTCCCTAGCCTCATTATATGGAGATTGGTCTGCTCTGACAGTGTCTGGATTTGTTCCAAGTCGTCTAGATAGTTCTAATGCCATATACTGACCATAAAGAAGTTGAACCAGCCAAACAAATTCTTGAGGGATATCATCAAAGCCTGACGTATCTTCGTTTATTTCAATAACTTCGCTACCTATAGCCTCTGCATAATTTAATAGGCTTTCCTTTCGTAGCTCGGTTTTAGATGTGAAAGCTAGTATGCTAGATTGTTTGTCTATTGTAACCTTAGGGCCATGTAAAAACTGCTCTAGTCCAAAACTTCTAACTGGCAAGTAGCAGGTTTCAGAGATTTTAAGGGAAACTTCATGAGCAACTGCCTCCCTTATTAAATCTCCTACTATGACAAAGTTTGTAGTATAGGAAGGTAATCTCACGATATTAAATGGAAGTTGTATTTTATCTATAGTTTCATTGAATCTTACAATTATTTCTTTATTGGATTGTAATCCTATCCACTGTATAATCCTTGCAATTGCAGATGTTAATGATATAGTAAAAGCTCCACAGTTCTCTTGCGCACATGTTTCAATTCTAATGTCTGCAGAGGAATTGCCTGGGCTTCCAATTCCTGTAACTAGAATAGTAGTAGCTCCTGATTTTTTTGCAATCTCTAATGCTTGAAGACTGAAGGTCTTTGTTCCACGATGCGAGAATAATACAAATATATCATTAGTAGAAATCAAAAACTTTGATTTAACAAAATCATAGCTGTGCAGTGATATGCAATCAGGGCTGACATGCTCCCTCCAAAGAAATTCACTAATTCTAGCGGCCCAGTAACTGCTGCCAATCCCAACGAAAATTAATCTTCTTTGTTGCGAATTGGTAGTATATATGGCTGAAGGCAAATGCGATTGTATTATGATTCTTTTCCATTCTTGTAACTGGTTTAATACATTTGCTTCATAATACGATATCATAATTGGTTTGAAGAGTTGAATGTGCTGTCTTGTTATATTTTGTTATCTGCATTTTACCATAGTCCCAAAGATCTATGGATTAATTTCATTAATTATACTATCTCCACTCTTTGAACACTCTGATATCATTTTTACTTTTGGATAATCAAGTGTCCCAAGATTTTTCATGCTAATCAGATCTCTCTATGAAACTTGTTTTAGCAGGATCTTCTATTAATGCTGCAATACCTTTTCGTGCACATTCAATATTTGTATTCAAGCTGTTAAAGACAATATGCATCTAACTTACCAGATCTATACTTAATAACCAGATCAGGACTTGCCAACTTATATAGTTACACATCTTAATCTAGTGGTAATAGGTGAGTTGTTAATAATGGAAAGTCATCATGAAGAAAATATGGAATGTCCTTGTCCGTGTCATCCGTCAGGCGGCACATGTTCAACGTGTGCAAGCACAGGATGCAAAATGAAAGGTGGAATGGGCGGAGGAGCCATAAATCCAATCGAGATAGGAGTTATGATGTGGCATAAGGCATTTCTTAAAGCAAACATGGAATTGATGTCAGAGAAATTGAAGAAGAGAATGGAAGCAAGATGGGGTGCAGCTACTGATAAGGCAGCCGATGCTCTAATCGAAAAAATGGAAAAACAATGGATGGCAATGTTTGAACAAACTGGAGCAGATCAAGAATTTCGTGAAAAACTTGCAAAGATCTATAGCGAAGGACAAAAGAAGTGATACTTAAATATTTATAGGATAAGATTAAAGAACCTACCAACCTATAGAATAGCAACCAACGAATAGTCAATATTCCCATTTTTTCATTACTAACAATAATAAACGTAGAAATAGAAATTGCAATTATATTAAATGGATAAACTGAATGCAAATTTGGTCCCTTCTCTATCTTTATTTTCCCCCCATATTTTCTCTCCCATGTGCTTCAATGATACTTTTTGAGATATACAAACTTAAACCTAAACCTAATTCAGATTTAGTTG
>JARBAU010000160.1 GCA_029237525.1 Nitrososphaerales archaeon
ACGTTCGAGTTTCTGTTAAGAAGCATGATGAAAATGCACAGCTTCTTCAAGCTTTGGAATCGATAGGCATATGAAGGCAAAATTGTTAATGATTCAAGGAACAACCTCCGGCGCAGGAAAAAGTATCATAACTACAGCCATATGCAGAATTTTATCGGATGAAGGATTTGTTGTAGCTCCATTCAAAGCACAGAACATGTCTTCCAAACTTCATACACTTTCCGGAACTGTTGATGTCATAGCACAAGCACAAGCCGTGCAAGCTCTTGCATCAAGAAAAATCCCTGATACAAGAATCAACCCCATTTTACTAAAACCAGTCGAAGATTACAAGAGCGAACTTATTTTGTCTGGTCGGCTCAACTCGACTTTAACTTCGAGAGAATACTATGAAAATTTTGTATTACCATTCGGGTTGCCGCTAGTTCTAAATTCCCTGGAAAGTTTAAGGAATGAAAATGATGTTGTTGTTATAGAAGGTGCGGGATCCCCTGCTGAAATCAATATTTCAAAATACGATATAGCAAACATGTTACTCGCAGAAAGGGTGTCAGCTCCAGTGATCATTGTCGCAGATATAGAAAGAGGGGGCTGCTTCTCAAGTATCGTAGGAACGATGAACCTCTTACCTCCTCATCATAGAAACCTCGTTAAGGGATTTATCATAAACAAGTTCAGGGGAGACACTTCACTTCTGCTTCCAGCTATCGAAACAATTGGAAAAATGGTTCACACGAAAATATTAGGCGTTATTCCTAAGGTGGATTTGGAGATCCCCGATGAAGATTCTTTGGATGGTGGTAGGTGTAATATAGATACCATTTCAATACGATCATTGGATAAAACCATTGATTCTATAGCAGATGTTGTTCGACGGTCTATTGACATTCCCATGGTGGTAAGAGGAATTATAAAACTAAATTTGCCATGATAGGTGAACATCTCATCGTAGCATTATTGATAGCTATAGCCCTAGATATGACAGCAGGGGATCCGAAAAACAAATACCATCCTGTTAGATGGCTAGGAAATTTAATAAATTACTTTGTTCCACACCTCAAAACCAAAACAATTATTGATCTTCATGAAGCTTCACGGTATGCTATTATTGAGAAGGTAAAGGGAACTGTTTTCGTGTTCTGTTTGTTAGGAATATTTGGTGTTGGTTTACAACTATGTCTGTTTATTGGTTCAAATCTAATGGGCCCTGTTCTTATGATTATTGTCTATGCAATAATCTTAAAGATTACCATTGCAATTAAGGGAATGGAAGTGCATAGTGTTAGAATAATGAATGCATTGGAACAGAAAGACTTGGATAACGCAAGATTGTGTCTTTCCATGATTGTACGCCGAGAAACTAAGAATTTGGATGAGCAACTAATACTCTCAGGAACAATTGAGTGTATAAGCGAAAGTACTGTCGATGGCGTGGTTTCACCGATATTCTTTTATTCTTTATTTGGTCCTACCGGGTCTTTTATTTTTAGAATAGTTAATACACTAGACTCTATGATTGGCTATAAAGATAAATATAATGAAAATATCGGGTGGATGTCTGCTAAACTGGACACTATTGCTAACTATATCCCTTCTAGATTAGCTGGAATGTTAATAGTAGTCTCTTCATTAATAATTTCAACAGATTGGAGGAATTCAATACGTACCATGAGGAGGGATCATAATAAAACATCGAGTCTAAATGCAGGTTATCCAATTTCATCAATGGCTGGCTCGTTGCGTGTAAAACTTGAAAAGGTAGACCACTATTCCGTGGGTGAATCTTATGATCCTCTCTCGATTGAGAAGTGTAAACGTGCAATTGTCATAATGAAACTAACTGCGATCCTATCTTGCTTTCTTATTTTCATTCCGCTAATGAGTATACTTTCTGCAGTAGGATGGTGGGGTCTATTATTTGGTTCTTGAACCGTTACGAGCTGTGGTCTCATTTTTAACTATAATCCCGTCTTATCACAAGAGACTATCTACAAGAATGTTAGACTTGGACTATATTGCAAATAATATGTATCTTTTTCCACTAGTAGGCGCAGGCATTGGGATAGCAATAGGGTTATTGGCGTATGGAATTTCTTTTCATCTTCAGGCACAGCTGGTAGGTCTCATAATCAGCACGGGTATCATTATTATAACTGGAGCTAGCCATAGTGATGCTCTAGCAGATTTTGCTGATGGATTAGCAACTAAAGGTCAAACTGAAGCCAAGAAAAAGGCAATGCACGATCCTGCAGTAGGCTCTGCAGGTGCAATTGCTCTAATTTTGTATATTCTGGGAATGGTGATTGCACTTTCTAGCCTTTATCAATCAATAAGACTTTTCACTAGCTTAGTCGTGGCAGAGGTGATTGCTAAGTATGTGATGGTCCTACAGGCTTACTATGGAAAATCAGCATGGGATGGTTTCAGTACTCCTTTCACTACTGCAATGAAAAACAAAAGAAAATTTCTATTAGCCACATCTATGACTCTTGCATTGATATTCTTATTTGGAGGATACTGGGGCTTAGCAGCTCTAGGATTATGTATAGCTATTTCTGCCATTATTAGATACCAATCAAATAAGAGCTTCGGAGGAATATCTGGAGACGTTTTTGGAGCCTCGAATGAGCTCGCTAGATTATCGTCTTTAATACTACTATCAAGTGTAGTACCACTTTAGATTAAGAAAACGATATGATTGCAGTGGTTATGTGTGGAGGAAAAGGGACACGTATGGATGATTCAACGATAACTGAGAAACCACTTCAAAGGATACGAGGAAAGACTTCAATAGAGTATGTTGTAGGCGCTTTAATGGAGTGTCGAATGTTTGATAAAGTAGTTTTAGTTCCAAGTCCAAACACTCCTTTTACGAGCAAATTCGTACGTAATATTTATCACAGTCTAGATAATGTGGAGATTTTTGAATCTGCAGGTCTGGATTATTCGCATGATTTAATGAGACTCGTCGAATATTTGATACCTTCCAAATTAATGGTATTAGGTGCGGACCTTCCATGCATCAATGCAAAAATAATAAAGAAAATAATTCATATCTGTGATTGGGATTTTCCATGCATTTCGGTGATCTTGGACAGAAAATTTGTAGAAGGTATTGGTGTAGAGCCCAGCATTATGATTCATAAGGATAACCTGGACTACTGTCATTCTGGAATAATGTTAATTGATACTTTAGGAGAAAAAGATAAGAACGGACTTTTTCTAGAAACCTACATTTTGATGAACGAAAAAGAAATTGCAATTAACATAAACACAACGAAAGACCTTGAACTTGCAAGGGCGTTGTGCTCTTTGGACTAATCTAGCACTGACAATACCTTTCCAACAACGTTAGCTTTACCGCCAGTTTTTTTTGCGACCAATTCCCCACAAGACTTGCATTCTATATCCATTGTAGTATAGGTAAAAATTATGGTGTTTTCTCCGCATTTTAAACACTGAACTGAGAGAAAGTTACTATTAGGCGTTGGAACCATTATGTTATTCTTTCGCATTATATATTACACCTATGATACGATCTCCAACTTTCGTATTCGCATACCATTTTTCATCGTTTTCCTTTGGCAGCTTTTGCAAGTATAACGCAATGTAATTTTCTTTGATGTCTTTGCAGTACGCTTGAGTTCTGGAAATTTTTGTCCACCATAACCCTTTTTATCTTCGGCATGCCTTCTAGCACCCTCGGCAGTTTTTCTATCTTTGCCTTTTTTATAAATTGCAACAGCTTGAACGGTAAATTTCTTACATTTTGGACAAAATTTATTCAGTTCCTTTTTCATTTTCATACGTATGTTTTCCATTTATCCGTAATTTAAGGACAACGCCGTTAATAATTGATTTAAATTTGTTGCTGACATTAAACTTTGTACATTAATGTGTCTTAAAGGACAAAATCAAGTCAACTTTATTCTTGGAGTCCTATACATCGCACAGCGTTTGAGTAAATCTAATATACTAATTGCTCTAATCCTTGAATAATGGTATTCGAAAGTTTGTTGCAGCAAATAGTGCCTTTCAGTGTTGATAGCTTTGGTGTGTGGATTCCATTGACATTCGGGTTGGCGGTAGGTTTGGCCTATGTTATTGCATCCGCTGCACGACGGGCCAGATAAGTGAATCCCCAATAATTTTTTCTTTTTCATTTTGATCTTAAGTAACGTCAATTCCAATGTATCCCGTGCTGATATTTCACGTAGAGTTGGGGAATATTCCAATTTATTTACTTATTCCACTGAAGTTCGAATCAGTGTGAAGTTGACATCCCTGAATTCAAAACTTATTCTAGAATCATCGTTTTTTAGATGAGGAAACACTGCTAGAATTGATATCAAGTCGGAAAGTCTAAAGACTCTGGTCGCTATAAATAAAAAGATGATTCAAGAAGTCAAGATTGGCTCTACACTAGAAAGAAAGATTACATCAAATTCAACCCAAACAACAACATTTCTCTGGGACGGCGAGAATGTCTTCTCTACCCCGTCTCTGATCGCAGAAATGGAGGAAACCTGCAGACTTCTTCTAAAGAAGCAATTCCTAAATGATGATGAATGGGACTCGGTCGGGACTCTTGTGAATGTCACGCACATAGCTGCAACGCCAATAGGATTTAAAATTCTTATCGAGTCTAAGGTAATATCGGTTGATAACAGAAGGATTACATTTGAAGTAGAGGCATCAGATGAAGTAGAAAAGATTGGATCAGGAAAACATGAAAGATTCATAATTAATATCCCAAAGTTTAGATCTAAATTTGAATCAAAAAAATCTGCATTAATGCTACGATCTTTTGGTAAAACTATAAAAGAGGCTTGATGACCTCTGTATTATTCTATTAGGTGAAAAATGAGAGTGTCAGCAGTTCAAACTACAGCTGGTGGAATGCCAGTAATAATATTGAAAGAGGGTACTAGAGAGAACAAGGGAAGGGATGCACAAAAGAATAACATCACTGCGGCTAAAATAGTCGGTGAGATCGTAAAAACTAGTTTAGGACCAAGGGGAATGGACAAGATGCTTGTTGATACATTGGGGGATGTAACTATCACGAATGATGGCGCAACTATCTTAAAGGAAATCGACGTCCAGCATCCAGCAGGGAAAATGATGGTGGAAGTCGCAAAGTCCGTAGATAATGAAGTTGGAGATGGAACCACATCGTCTGTCGTGTTTGCAGCTGCTCTGTTGGAAAAAGCGGAGGAATTAATAGCCCAAGACGTTCATCCTTCGGTGATCGTAGACGGGTATAATTCGGCTGCTGATCAGGCTTTGAAATTACTACAAAAAATTGCTATGAAGGTCGATACGAATGATAAAGAATTATTAATAAAAATTACAAGAACAAGCATGGACTCTAAATTAGTTTCAGAAGATAGCCCTGCTCTAAGTGAGATTGTTGTTACCGCTACTAAACAAATTGCCGAAAAGATTGAAGATAAGGACGGATTTAAGGTTGATTTGGATAATATAAAAGTTGAAAAAAAGGCTGGAGGATCTATGCATGATACTCAGCTGATTAAAGGTATTGTACTTGACAAGGAAGTCGTTCATTCAAGCATGCCAAAGAAAGTTGAAAAAGCAAAGATCGCCTTACTCAATTCTCCACTTGAGATCGAGAAAACAGAGATGAGTGCCGAGATTCGAATTAGTGATCCGCAGCAGATGCAAATGTTTTTGGACGAAGAGAACAATATGCTAAAAGGTATGGTCGATAAGATATCGGGAGCTGGTGCAAGTGTAGTCCTGTGTCAGAAAGGGATCGATGATATTGCTCAGCACTATTTAGCGAAGACTGGTGTTCTAGCTGTCAGACGAATAAAGGAAAGTGACATGTTCAAGTTAGCTAAGGCAACTGGCGCCAGAATAGTTAACAATATTGATGATTTGGTAGAAAGAGATCTTGGATCTGCCGATCTGGTAGAAGAACGCAAGGTCGAAACCGATAAATGGGTATTTATAGAAGGCTGCAAAAACCCTAGGGCAGTTACAATACTTGTACGAGGCGGCTCACAAAGAGTTGTGGACGAAGCAGATAGGTCGGTACACGATGCTCTATGCGTAATGAAAGATGTCCTTGAGAAGCCTGCAATTGTCGCCGGGGGCGGAGCTCCTGAGGTTTATATTAGTAACGAGTTAAGACAGTGGGCAAGTAATATGGAAGGTCGTGCTCAGCTAGCAGTGCAAAAGTATGCCGATGCCCTTGATGCGATTCCACTCGCATTAGCAGAAAACGCCGGTATGGATCCAATTGACACGATGGCCGAAGTAAAAGCTAAGCAAAACAAAGGTGCAAAATGGACAGGTGTGAACGTAAGAACAACTACAGTTACTGATATGCATAAACAAAACGTTCTAGAACCATTAGCTGTGAAAGAGCAAATCATTAAGTCTGCTACAGAAGCGGCTTGTATGATCTTGAGAATTGATGATGTAATCGCTGCGAGCAAGTCCAAGATGCCCGCTGGACCACCAGGTGGAGGTATGGGCGGTATGGGCGGTATGGGCGGTATGGGCGGTATGGGCGGTATGGGCGGTATGGGCGGTATGGATATGGATTAATTCTGACAACTACTTTGTCTATTCCTTTTTTTGTAGGAATTCCGCATTATGATATACGCTGTGGCGTTGGTATTGATCAAAGCGTTGTGATGATCAATTCATAATTTATAACAGTGGTTCTTGGATTAACAAAATGCAAAAATTAACGCTGCAGACGTCCACGGGCAGGTATTATTTTTTAAAGTCTAATCCTGATTTATAACACCCACTGGAAAAATCTGGCTCAACGCTTTTTTTGCTTTTTGAATACTTTCAGCAACGATAACACCGTCAAGATTAACCGGTCGTAATTAGGCTTATTTTTATCTGCATAGTTGTATCTGAAAATAGTCCTTTACAATTATATCCAACTATTGAGCTATCTCGTATTTGATTATAGGCTATCACTTTTTTTGAGATTTATCCTGATATCTATCGCCCGTACGCCATTACCTTCCTCTAGCACGATTAATGGATTGATATCAAGTTCCTCGATTTCCTGAAAGTCTGTGATTAGTTGGGACAGTCTTTGCAGCGATTCTTTTATGGCATTAAGATCATGTTGTTTTTCTCCTCTAACACCTTCAAGCAGCTTGATTGTTCTTACGGATTCGATCATTCGTGCAGCTTCACTTCCTTCGATGGGGGCAAGTCTAAATACCACATCCTTTAGAACTTCCACATAAATTCCACCAAGCCCGAACATGATTAACTGGCCTAAGACTGGATCAAATTTTGCGCCCAAGATTGTCTCTTTTCCTTCCCTTGCCATTTCTTGTACAAGTACACCGCTAATCTTTGCTTCTGGCTCGTACATTCGAGCATTCTCGATGATTGCCCTGAATGCTAGTCTTGCCTCATTTTCGTTTTTTAAACCAATTTTAACTCCACCAGCGTCGGACTTGTGAACTATGTCTGGAGAAGATATCTTCATCACCACTGGATAGCCTATGTCTTGAATCGCTGTTATGCATTCTTCTTCACTTTTCGCCAGGCGTTTTTTCAGTATGGAAAAGCCATAAGCCTCAAGGACTTCATATCCTTCTTCCTCTAACAGATTTGTTCTAGACTGAGCTCTAACACGACTAAATACTTGCCTAACTTTAGATGGATCGACATTGAATTGTTTGGGTTCATCAGATGGTTTTTCGATCCATTCTCTGAATGCATACATGGCTTCAAGTGTTCGAATAGCTGGCTCTGCGTACATAAAATGTGGGATATTGCCATCAGATAGTATTTGTTTATTTTCAAGGCCTTCAGCTAATCCCATAAGAGCTGCAACCATTGTCTTCCCCGTTCCCGTTGCTTTAGATGCCTTGACGATGGTTCTAGCTAAGTCGTCATAATTCAATGTTGCAGAAGGTGTGCACATTGTAACCACGGATCCAACATTGCTATTAGACAATACTTCGTGGATAACTTTTTCAAATCGACCATAATCTGCATCTCCCACAATATCAACTGGATTTCTTGAAGAACCGTGTGGTGGTATCAATTTGTTTATCACATCTTTTGACTCCGTTAAATCTGCCATTCTCAGCCCATATTTAGAGCAAGCATCCGTTGAAATAATAGCTGGACCTCCTGCATTAGACACTATTGCAATACCTGAACCAAGCTTGGGCACAGGTTGTTTTGAAAATGCAGTTGCGAGTTCGAATAATTCTTGCATAGTGTCTACTCTAATGATCCCGCATTGTTTGAATAACGCATCGAATGTTTCATCGCTTCCCATCAAGGCACCAGTGTGGGACATTGCAGCTTTAGCACCTTCTGGAGTTCTTCCTGCTTTTAGTACTATGATAGGCTTTTGCAATTCTTTGGTAACTTTCTTCGTAATTGCCATGAACCTTCTCCCATCATGAATATCTTCCAAGTACATCACTATGACTTTGGTTTCTTCATCGTATGCTAGGAGTTCAAGGATATCGTTTTCGTCCATATCGACCTTATTTCCCATGCTAATTACCTTAGAAAAGCCGATATTCTGTGCTATTGCATCTTCCACTGTGGCTGCACATATAGCACCACTTTGAGACACTAGTGCAATGTTGCCATATCGTGGGGTTATTTTTAAGAAAGTAGCATTCATCATGCTTTTCTCTGATAAGCTCATTATACCGAGGCAGTTTGGCCCGATGATCCGTATCCCATAATCTTTTCCGATGAGACCTACTTCTCTTTCTAGCTTCGCCCCATTCTCATCGACTTCCTTAAAACCTGCTGAGACGACGATCGCCCCTTTAATCTTTTTCTTACCTATGTCTTCCATTATTCTTGGGACTATTTTGTTAGGAGTAGCAACTACCGCTAGGTCGATTTGGTCAGGTACTTCTAAGACATTTTTGTATGCTTTTAGACCAGAAACAAATTCATTAGAAGGTGTTATGGGATAGATTTTTCCTCTATATCCATTGACAATATTTGAAAATATTGCCTTCCCAACGCCAGGTTTTTCAGAAGCACCTATGACCGCAATGGATCGGGGTGAGAGAAAGATATTTTGAGAATCAATTGATGACATACAATCAATCAAAGTCGAACATGGATAGTTAAATGCATTTCGATAGTATAGAGAAGGCAAATTTAATCCGCAAACTAAGGTCAGATACTAAAATCAAGTATCTATCGAGCGATCCAAAAGTTGGGTTTGAGGGTTTGGAGATCATATTTGGTGAATTGTGCGAATTTCATAAACTTGCATTTGAGATCAATCTCAATTATGCATCATATCTTCGTCTCTTCGACCTGGGATCTAATATGTAGAGTAATTATAAACTTAGTCAGTACTTCGATATCATGTGACTAATTTGCATTAATGGTAGTCAATATCAGAGAGTACTGATATATGATGAAATGACAAAGGAAGCGAAAAGACATTGTCCATGCTTGATAACGATTTATATCCGGATTCATCCATATTGACTATAATCGATATTTGGAGAGTGAGTTATTCATAGATAACAAAGAGCCCGGATTAGTGGATAACAATCCTATAGATGGCATTGTCATGAAGGACAATCAACATAGTCATGAGAATACAAATTCTAATCAAAATCGGGCTTGTCAGTTATTAGTGAACGATACTAATGTGATTTCTACTTCCGATCTCCGGCATAATGACAGTAGAATTCTTTCTTTATTTGGAAAGGATTCAGGCTCTAATTACTCGTTTAGAGGCATAATGAGAAGTCTTAATATTCACCAACAGAGTTTAGCCAGAGCTTTGGATAGACTGGTAGATTTGGGTTTGATAGAAAGATCTCAGTCAGGAATTAGACTAACTAAGGATGGACGGTCGATAGCTTCTGTTAATAATTTTAGAGAAGAAACAAGTAGTTCGAATATTCAAAGAAAATATTCTCCCCTTCTACAAACATACATTCCGATAGCGATGAAAACTAGTGAAATGGTAAAAACCTTGGTCGGTAAATGGTTTGACAAACTTAGGTGGGCAGGTATGACAAATGATGGATCATTGTATGTCCTTCAATGGGTTAGTGTAGAAAATGGAACTCAATCAAGTCCAAACGGTACTACAACTGATACAACTTCACAGTTCCAGGTAAATCTAAGAGTGATGTCCGACTATATTTTAATCGAAAGCAATGCCGTAACTACAAGAGAAAAGGTAGATGCAATGATTGCATCATATAAGATCTTGCATCTACTTACAAAACTGTTTCAAAGTAGGCTCGATTCTAATCTTCGTTCTTGTATCACCCCTTTACGTGAAATTTATGGTCCAAACAATTAGATTTGTTTTCTCTCTGTGTGTTATGCACCAATTCTTTCTAACATATCAAATACTTCATCTAATCTTGGAGGTAATGCGGATACACTTCTCACATAGAGCGAAACACTGGAGTTTGCGAAGACTAATCTTTCTTTTGCATCTAAACCTGCCAGATATCCTATTATATCAGCAGCATCCCAAACATCACCTGCACCTGTTAGCGTTTTTGCTTCAACCCGGATAGAATGAACAAATTCCGCCTCTTTACCATTAGACCACGCTGAGCCCTTTCGTGTGTGTAGATCTGTACTAATCCTTATGTTATCCGCGATTACCTTTGCTGCACACTTCACTTGTTCAGGATCGTAACTTTCTGGGATTAGGGTACCCAAACCTAACGCATTTCCTAAAGAGTTGCACTCATTTTCATTTATGCTTAGGACGTCAGTAATATCTGAAATTGATTGTAAAAATTTTCGAAAGTCTTCTTTTCTAGATTCTACATCGGCAGGATCTATAAAATGAAGGGCTTTTGATGAATTTTCAAATACGTACTCAGTTAATTGGGTTCCCTTCAAATTACTACCCCAATTCGCCATTATAGTCGCATCAGCATTATGTAATCTCTTGAGATGTTCTTCAGAATTAACTTTTTCGGGCCCAAAATCTGCATTGTCACCAACGTCACTCACCATCAAATTGAATGTGATATCTTTTTCACTCATAAATTCCAAGGAGGTTGTGTGACCATGGTTCCCAGGTGCTATAAAAAGATCTACATTGTTTTTGAACTCCAAAAAGGTTTGGCGAAGAACAGAAGTCGCAATTTCGTCTCCGATGGTAAATAATACAATATTAGCTCCTAATCTTGCAAGGCTATATGCAATATTCACCGCATTTCCACCCTTGATATCTTTAGTAGGAATACCGCGCAAACTACCACCTCCAAATTTTGCCTTCTCAGCCAGGCCATTAAAAAATTCTTCTTTTGATCTTAATCTAATTATTCTGTCTAAAAAGAAATCGGGCATAACAACTATGCTGTTCATGCTTGAATAGTAATCATTTATTTTTGTTGAAATTGTTGTATTACGTGACACTTCTAATTAACTGCCTATAATTTACAATGTATTTGTTTGTTTTCAAACCTTCCAATAACACGCACAATGTTGAATATCCAGAGTTAGCTTCATGAACTGCGTTAAGAATCATGAAAATAGAGATCATAGTTCAGTAGTGAAATAACGGATGCAGAACATGGTTTTATCTCAGATTTTAGTTGTTTTGATATCGGCAAAATCATAAATATATAATGTTTTCTAACTGCATTTAATATATGAGAATCATGAATGCTAGTCCAGGAATAGGCGCAACACTAACCGAGGATGAAATTCTAAGTTTTCTAACCAATAGTAAGCTTAATATTCATATAGCTACTCTCGATGAAAAAGGAGAGCCAATTATACATCCAACATGGTATTATTTCGATGCTGTAAACAAAAAATTTTACATAGAAACTTCTAGAATATCCAAAAAGATACAAAACTTAAACTCTAGGGATCTTATTTATTACTGCGTAGACGATCCGAATCAGCCTTATAAGGGAGTTAGAGGAAAGGGGAAGGCGAGAATACATGAAAATGTCAGTGAAAATGTTCCATTGGCAGAAAAGATAATGGAAAGGTACCTAGGAAGTTTGGCACATCCGATGGCAACTTCCCTAATGACTAATGTAAAAAATGGAGAATCAGTTATTTTGGAAATTACTCCGGATTATTATTCTACATGGGATTACGGACATAAAAAGAAATAATCAAGCGAGTTGATATACAACATTTTCGGCGATACTATTTAGTTGTTACACGATCTCCTTTCTATTTCGGATGGAGCTGAAAAATATTCAGATTTTGGCAATACGTCTAAAACTGAGTTGAATTGATCGAAGGATCCGATCTATTATCTAGGTTACACCGATACTTAGATTAATTAAATGTGATTTTCATCCAGATGATGCTTAGTCAGTTTGCGAGATCCATAAACAATGAGATTATGAAAGTACAAATCGATTGCAGATGCTTTGCAAACTATGGATATGTCATTTTAATAATATCTGATGAATAACTGTGAACCAATACGGGGAAAATATTACATTCCTAGAATCATGAAGTATTTATAATCTGTCTAATCGTTACTATTGCTATAAACCATTGTTGTAGTGTTTATTCTAAATAGCAGATCAATTGAAAATATGTCAAACTTGAATTTTACCTATGTCAATTAGGTAACAGTCGATCTTTGTGAGCTGGACATCTACACTGCTATGCTCTAGTGCGTTCTTCTCTTTTCAGAGTTCTGGTGTAATAAATGACTATCAAAACAATTGTTCCAGCAACTATAAGATAGTTCGTCGGCGGATTCACTATTGTACTTATCACGCCCAGTTTGGGTACTACGTAGATGACTTTACCTATATAATTATGTGCTTCTATAGGATAATCGATGAGAGGTATCGAGCTTGGGTTCGCATCTCCTTTAGTTCTGACAATTCTAACCCCATTCGTTCCGGAATCAATCTGCTTTATTCTGTGAACTATAGTTTCATGAAGTTCCTGAGGGATCAGTGACCCTACAGATTTGAAAACAATAATATCTCCAACTTTCAGTTCAGAAAACGGCGTGAGCTTGCTAACGATGACAAAATCATTTATGTTTAATGTCGGAATCATACTGCCACTAGCGACAACATAAGTTTGATAATAGTTACTCAATAACAGTCTAAGACCAATAGCCACAATCGCAATCCCAATAATGGTAATAGAAATGTGAATAACAGCTCTGGATAGCATTCATTACTTTCCGGTCGTCTCCCCTTTTTAACTGCTTATGCAAAAAATACACCGGAAACTATTAGACACGCTTGCTCACCCTCCACTAAAACTGTTATTCGTTGATACCAAATGTTGATTTTTTACCCCTATGATATTTGCAGTCTCTTGTATACAACATTGTACTGTATAGTCCCAATGCTGGTTATAAACTGCTCATATGTGAAAACTCGAAATCCTCCTGTAGTATTATTTAAGTTGGAAGGGGCTTTATTTAAAGAGATAATAATAAGTTTATCTATGTGATCTGTTTTATAGCGTATTGCAAAATGAGTGATACAAAGTGGCTTAAGAAAGATATAGATGTCGAATCGTTCTACAATTCAATACAGGAATTAATTGGTACTAGACCAGCATTAGACAAGGAATTTATGAATATATTCTTCTCAAAAATACAGGAAAAAGTCGAAGAATACGTTGTACAGCAAAAGCAGGACAAATGTGATCCATACAATCCAACCATCTATGTAAAGTCCCATTTTGAGCCTTTCTTCTGGATTCTTGGACTAATGTGTCTATCATGGCTCACACTTGATCTTAAAAAGAAGATTATATACGGTGATTGCCATAACCCGAATCACAATCTCGTAGAGGGACATCCTTATTGTAAATTGGGAAGCCAGTTCCATAAAGGATTCTACGATTCCGTATTCAATTCAATAAAGCGGCTCGAGGATTTTGCGTATGAAGAAACCCCAAACGCAATAGAAGGAAAGGCAACTACAAATTTGAAGAATTTGTCTTCGGATACTACCAGTAAAGGACAATGGTCACACACGGCTATTGATAGGGATGGACCTCCATCTTGACAATAGATTAATTCAGAAACATTCTATACCTTTATTCATAACCTGATGCACAGTTGTAATAGAACACTTGAATTAAACTTCTTAATCTAAACTCTTCTATGTGAATTTATAATATTCTACTTTAATTCATATTATTATTTCTTGTAATCTAGGTTCCATGTTGGGTTCCTGTCTATTTATTGAACATTCTAAAGGGCGCCTTCAATTTTTGATTCTGAACGACTAGAGTACGTATAACATTACCAAACATTAGTTATAATGATGAATTTGCAATTTAGCTATAGCTCTGAAGTTGTCTTCCAATATCCGAGACTATTGATTTGATTTTGTCAATTATTAGGTGTATAATTTGTCTAGCTCGAGAACTTCGATTCATAATAATTCAGTTTAGGCGATCATAAATTTTCACTTAGCACTAGTAGAGGTACAAACTTGGAAAGGTATATCCTAATTCAATATGAGCTAATACAGTATGTCTTACATGCATTTATCTTATTTAAAAAAAGAAAAATGATACGAAGTTATATATTTTAGCTAGAATAGGGAAAGATGAATATACGTAGCGAATTTTATTTAATTAAACATGTCACTTACTAGTTATAATCTTATTTATTGTCGCTCGAATTAAGTCAATTAATCCAATAAATGATTGTGGAAAAATGCTAATCGCATTGTTTCTTCGCTTTTTATTGGTAACTATCATTTTAACTATGAATTGTATGCTTGTAGGAAGATCCAACTGCACTAGATGGACAGTTATCAAAAATAATTTCCCACAACGGCTCACTAGCGATCGATATTTGTAGAGTTTCTTTAAAGTGGTAACCGCATAAATCAAGAACTGTTTCAAAATCGAAACCTTGGCTAGTAGTTTCTCCGTTTAGTATACTCTCATATAGCCCTTTTCGAACGCGATCCGCGACGTCTTTTCTTGCATATACATACCATAAATTGTGAGCTGAGCGAAGTGATTTTAGTTGAGACCTCGTGTCATGCGATAACATAGGAGTATAGTATTCATTCATTAGTTCTGTGTTTACATCTATCCAAGATGGTGTTCGCCAATAGGCCAATCGCTGAAATCCAAATTCCTCATATTCACAGCCTCCATTAATTCCGCACTGACCACCTTCATCGAATGTTGTGATGATACACTTTGCTACACTAGCAACAAATTTGCGAAAATCTATACCTGGTTCCATCCAACCAACAAATGCTATATCTATGTCCTTCTTATCAAACCATTCTATCGAGTCTAAATATATATAGTCTGGTTTTGATTTTTTAAGGAGATAAAATAAGCTGGCATCTTTCTCTATTCCAATTGCATCAGAAATGTATTCTCTCACTTTTCTTAGAAAATCTCCGTAACCACAACCAATATCTATAAAAATTGGTTGCTTTGACATTGATTTGGCAATATTAGCTACGCGGGAAACATCAATTTTTCTGTAAGAGAAGTAAGTTCCTTCGAACAGTGGAAATATGTATCGTAAATGATGTGGATTGGGTCCAAGTGCAATAAAACGTTGATATGCTAAATGTGCTGCACATAACTCTTTGAGATCAAATGGCATCTGCAGTGATTGTCATTACTACCTGCATTTAGTCCTATTGTGCAAAGGGATTCAGACATGTATACTTTTGGGACCGTGGCATATTATTCCATCTACAGGATAGACGAAAAACCCAAAAGGCTTATTAACTTCGATCATAGACTTGAGATATGGTTCGAAAATTCGACGAATGGTGGGCTACCGTTCCAGAAGATCTCAAAAGCAAAAGCCGAAAGGGCGATGAACAAAACAAGCCACTGCTGAATCAAGTTAACTATGTTCTTTTACATCTACATTTAGCAGGGAAACATGATGCAAAACCTAGTCATGAAGAGTTGAAAGATTGGCTTCACAGCGGACAAGTAGATGTACTAAGAATGAATAAAAAATAACTGTTCACATTTTTCTATTTTTAGTACGAATTTCAGGTTTATTATACTTCATATACCAACGAGTTTTTACAAGTCAATCACTTTTGACTTGTATTATAACGCTGTTTTGTAATTGGCATAGGGTTTAAATAGTTTCAATCATATGCAGTTTTAGTGAATTAAAAGTGCCAATTGCTATAATTCCAGACGTTGATGAACAAAGATGTATAGGTTGTGCTCTCTGTGTAGAGATATGCACTGCTCTTGGTCCAGACGTTCTTAGAGTAAAACCCGTTGAGGGGTGGAAAAGAGGTAAGGCGTTCATCTTTTACCCAGAAAGATGTATATCTGATGGTGCATGTATAGGTGTTTGTCCAACACACGCAATATTTTGGATGAGACCTATGGAATACACTGCAGGTCAGCCAGTGCCTCTACATAAGAACGGTGTGTTCGATAAGGGTTGGGAAGAAGGATAAGTAGATACTAAGCTTTACAACATTAGAGCCACACAACTTTCTTTTTTGTAATTAGAAGTTTGATTCTACATAAGTTATGTAATATGTTTCTCTTACGCACCTGTATGAATTAACATTATATTCACTCTCTGGGTGTCCAGAGGTTACCTCGTACTCATTCATCAATATGTTTACTCCAACTATCATTCGGATTAACCATGGATTACCATCAAAGGCCTCAAAGTTTCGCCGCTTTAGGTCGATGAGTTCTAATCAAACTTACTGTATCTCCTAGATTGGAATTATATGAATAACCCTACTTCTCAACTGGTGTGATTCTGCAATTGTTAAGTAGAATTCAATCCCCCTGAGAAACTGTTTTATTGGAAATTTAAGAGTCTGATCTGTTAAACTTTTCTATATTTTAGCTACTATTTGAAAATGGTAAAATTCGATAGAATAAAAAATAATAGTGACACTCAAATAAGTAATCTAAAATTCGATTCGCAGGTGCCCACAAAATGAACCGGATTGTGATGCTAGGAATGACAAATAACAAATAATTGAGGCGATTAAATAACTAAAGCCTGGACGGAGATTGGAAACCTGTCAACAATATAGAGTAGTTATTACTGGAACACCGGGAGTTGGTAAGCATTCAACTGCCACGTTTCTAAATAAAAAATTAGTAGGATCTACTATTATAGACATTAATAAGGTGGCATTTGGACATGATGTTTTCTTAAATATCAATGGACAAAGAACAGACGAGGTCAATCTAAAAAAATTGTCTAATTTGATCGAAACGGAATTACTATTACATGACAGATGTATAATCATTGGCCATCTCGCACCATACGTAGTTAATCCTAAGAAAATAACTTTAGCTGCTGTATTACGACGATCTCCCTATCATTTATCAAGTACTTTAGAGCATAGAGGCTATTCCATTAGCAAGGTCAATGATAATGTTGTGAGTGAGATTCTTGATGTATCCTTCTTCGATACATTGAAAGTCTTTGGAGCTGCAAAGACTACCGAAATAGATACTAGTAATATAACACTTGTCGAAGTAGCTGATATAATTGAATCTACACTTTTCAGAAAATGCGATCGAAAAATTGGAACAACTGATTGGATATCGTTAATTTGTAGGAATGGAGATTCGAACAAGTTTTTGCGATTATAAATAGTGGATTGGCAAAACGAGCATTTTTCGAGTAATTTCACAATATCTTGTATATGAATTTAAGGCGCATCCGCAACAAACGAGTCCAGTTAAAGAAACATAGCTAATGAAATTCAAATATATTACAGAAGAGCTTTACTTCCATGGGTTCATATGTCCGCAGTATTTTTACGTAAGTTTGGCGAAGAAACCGTTCAATTTTTGGGCAAGAAAGTATCAGTCGAAACTTCAGATCAGAAGATCTATGTTGGGACTTTAGCTGGCATTGATGAAAAACTCGACTTGGTACTTGATAATATAGAAGGCCAGGGAATATTGAAAATGATAGTTAACGGCTCATACGTGAGAGAGATTAAACTAATGGAAAAGCCTTTTGACTACAAGGCTTTATCCGATAGATTGTCAAGAGTGTTTCCGGGACTAGTGAAAATTAGAGAGGATGTAGGTGCAATAATTGTAATGGAAAAAATCAAAGTTACCGAAGATGGAATCCAAGAGGGTTCTGGATTAGCCGCAGACAGAGTAAAAGCAATATTTGATGAGTTTATCAGGGAGACTAAAAAATAAATTTGTCGTTTGAGGTCAGACATTCTGACCTAGCCGGACGGATTGGAAAGCTGGTTACACCTCATGGCATTTTGGAAACCCCTGCATTTATTCCAGTAGTGCATCCAGTGAGGCAAAGCATTAGCCCACGAATTCTGAGAATGCTAGGTTTCGATGCGGTCATCACAAATGCATATCTTGCATGGAAACATTATGGCGATGAGGCTAGAAAGAGAGGTATACACAAGATTATAGGAAGTGACTGCATTGTAATGACCGATTCTGGTGGATATCAAGTTCTTGAATATGGTAAGATAAACGTAGAACCCAAAACAATTGCTTGTTTTGAAATGGAAATCGAAAGTGACATTGCTGTACCCTTAGATAAACCAACCGGTTTCGGGCTAGAACACGCCAAAGCCAAAGAGTATGTAGAAGACACACTCAAGAATGCTAAAGAAACCCTTGAGCTGGTAAACAGTAAAGATTCAATCTTAAGTAACGCCATCAATCATGAAAGATATCATAAAATAAGACCAATTTGGGTAGGTCCTATTCAAGGCGGAGAACATCCTGATTTGGTGGAGTACTCTGCGAAATCGCTGGATAAAATGGGATATGAGCTTATGGCAATTGGAAGTCCCGTCGAAGTAATGGAAAGGTATGAATTTTCGATACTATCTGAAATGATTGTATCTGCGAAGACGTCTGTCCCCAATAAACCATTTCATCTTTTCGGTGCTGGGCACCCTCTTACTATCCCGCTAATTGTAGCATTGGGATGTGATACGTTTGATTCTGCGTCATATATTCTATATGCTAAGGAGGATCGTTATATGCACGCAAACGGGACGATTAAGTTACAAGATCTTTATTATTTTCCTTGCTCATGTACCGTTTGTAGTAAATTCACAACGAAGGAGCTATTGCAACTTGATAAGAAACAAAGAATAATTGAACTTGGAATGCATAACCTCAATGTTATCAGAGCGGAAGTCTCAGCAGTAAAACAAGCAATTATTGATGGTAGATTGTGGGAATACGTGTTAGAGAAGGGAAGAGCCCATCCTAAACTAATGGATGCACTATATATTTTTAAGAATTTAGAAATCGTAAAAGATGGTACTCCAAGATTTAAGAAAAGAGCTATCTTTCTGTTTGAACCTTTTGATCAATATAGACCAGAAGCTGAGCGATTTAGAGGTATGGTGTCTAATTTCAAACCAGCCAACACTAAGAAATTAATCCTCTATCCTGAAGTGGATATTCATCCTTTTTATGCTACCACGCAATATCGTCTAATCAAGAAAAGATTACCAGACGCACAGGTATGTACATATAACCGATTCCTGGGGATCATACCAGCTGAAATTTCGGATATTTTTCCAGCTGCGCACAACTTGTCACTCAAGAACTATGTATTGCAATCTCGAGTTGAGGATTATCCAATGTTCAAAATTTCACTAGAAATGTTCTTATCCAGAAATAGTTTTAAAGAAGTTATTGTCGTTGCAGATGAGTTTATAAAAGAAATAATCAAAGATCCAAATATAAAGGCTTTATGTACGAAGATCCTTGATTTTAACTCGAACGCAATATCGAATTTATGACTATTATTGAAGTGCCAGAATTAGTATATTTTCAATATTTGTAGTAAAGACTAAGGCTAGTTAATTCGACTTTAGAGTTATTACTGTAGATAGCTTCATTTGAGAATAAGTACCCCAAGTTCAATACCGAAGAGGATGGATTAGGTATGTTGAAGTTGGTTGTGAATCGAAATCTAAAATATGAATGATTTGGGGGACTGAAGAACAATAATCAAGACATGATAATTTGAAAGCAAGATAACTTGACTAGCAAACTAGCTTATGATCATCCTTAGTAATGTTTGAATTCAATAATGTGACCTATTTTCATAAAAGCACATTCTTATCGAACAATTGGAATTGTCATGTGATCAATACTTAGTCAAACTAATTGCATGCTTTTCGATGATATTCATCTCGAATAGGTATTGAAAACAATGCATATAAATGAAAAAGAATAGATCAGCCTTTAATTAGATTGATATTACGGAAAGAACTAATACTAGTGTACTCAATAATAACGTCGTGCCAATTATCGTTACCCCACGGCATATTATTTCTCGATCCAACTAGGTCTGAGCGTTCATCAATTGATGTAGATAATTAGTCAGGCAATTTGCCCATTACCTTACTGAAGTAAAAGAGTACTATAGTTCTTTTTCTCACTGCATATAAAATAATATGATAAGTAGAGATTGTTGTTAACCGACAAACCGAAGCAGTCTAAATCATCGATTAGTACGGGCAGGTACAGACGTAGTAGTGAGCGTTATAGGAATCCTAGTCCTAGTTTGAAAGTTCTTGTAATAGGCTTGGGTCAACTAGGGTTACCTGTAGCAAAGTACGTCCAAGATCGAGGAGGATTTGATGTGTATGGTTATGACATCAGTACAAAGGCAATAGACCGTGCACAGAAAATAGCTGGAATAAAGAGGATTGGAGATTATAGCAGAGATAGCAAGATTGCTCGAAGTACTGGACCTGGCAGTAGTAGAAGTATTAGTAATAATAATACTAATAATAACATTAATGCATACGATTTTAGTAAATTTGATGTCTTTATCATCTGTGTTTCTACACACAAACCAGATGACATGTTTTCTCCACAAATAGAAGGTCTATTATCCATAGTTGAAAAG
>JARBAU010000013.1 GCA_029237525.1 Nitrososphaerales archaeon
CCTTGCCATCTTGTCTTTTCAATACTGCTCGAACGGTTTTTTGACCTAGATCCAATGCAGCATACATATCTGTAATGGTAGTGGCTTTTCTCAACCTTATCTTTGTCGAACATTTCACCTACAAAAGCTAATTATATCCAGTACATATACACGAACTATACTAAGCAGCAAAGTGTAACCCATGTAGGTAATTAGAAATGTAACCTATCTGTGTAAGTACAACAACTAGTTACATAAATTTACAAACGATGAATCAAGAATATCTTAAACAAATTACAAGTATTACTACCCGAAATTATGTAACCTTAAATGAAGACAATACAATAACTGATGCTGTAAAGACTATGCGTAATGGGGATGTTTCCAGTGTCATAATAACTGATAAAACTACTTAAAGGCCCACATGAATTGTTACTGAAAGAGACATACTATATAGAGTGATAGTAGAAAATAGGAATGCATCTGAAACAACATTAAGAAGTATAATGAGTCGTCCACTTATTTCTGCAGAGGAGAAAACATCAGTAAAAGAAGCCATTTGTATGATGAGAAATAAGCATATAAGAAGACTACTTGTGAAGAAGCAAGATGGTTGTATTTTAAGAATCACTACCCTTACATCAACTGTAGGAAATGTTCAGGTCAAGGAATAGATTTAGCTGAAGCTGAGTTACCTGGTGAAAGCCAATCTGAAAATATTGGAAAAATGGCTATGATATTTTGTACGTACTGTCAATCTACGTTTAGAGATAAAAATAAGACAGACGAACACATTAATGCAGTTCACTTGTTGAATTGCTAAACTTCAATATCAACTCAGTTTGCTTAACCACTATATCTATAGTAAGATTTATCCTATCGCTAATCCTATTCCATTTTGCTAACATAATTTTGAACATTTAGTATAATGAATAACTTTATGAGAAACACTCCCAATAGGAACCCCGCAGTACTTACGCCGATACTTCCAAATATTATATCTAATCTTTAATCCTGCTGTTTGTAATATTTTTTCGATTGCATTTTCTTTCACCATTATTGTATGCACGTTCTGCTTTATTTTCATAATGACATATCTTTAGCCTAGTGAGCAGCTGTTCTCGCATCTGTTTGTAGGGGGTTGACTTGTACTTGTACTTTTGCTTTTACTTGTACTATCTGTCTTTCGATAGTGGTGTTTTCTAACGATTATGACATGAATGCACACACTGTTATGTAAAATAATGTCTACTTATTTTAGCCACACGGTTTTTGCTGTCGATTTGATAGGTTTCATTGTAGAATATCGAAACTGCTTTGATTTTGATCAACTGCTACTAGCATCTTCAATTAATGTGCCTAAAGCTTCACAAATGACAGGACTTACGTCAACTTTTGCGAATTCATTATTAGAAACTGAATTTGTTGCAATGATTTCCTCTATTCCAGCAGCCTTGATCTTATTTGCTGAATCTCCTATTAAAAGAGCGTGAGTACACATGGCGTATACCTTTCCAGAACCATTCTTCTTCAAAGTCTTACAGGCTTCAGCAATAGTTCCTCCAGTACTTATAATATCATCTACTATGATCGCATCTCTATTCTTTACCAGTTTTGGATCCATTTCTTTTTCATCAATAAAAATCTGTCCTGTTCTTCTATCCCTAGTTTTCTTTAGAGCAATCATGTCTGTTTTCAATATTCTGCTAAAATCTTGTGCTCTCCTTATTCCTCCATAGTCTGGAGATACTATAAGAGGTAGATCATTATTATCGAGCTTAAGCATATTTGCTGAATAATTAGCCAAGAGTGGTATTGATGATAGATCAAATGCGCTTATAGTAAAATATGATAAAGCGAGCCTGCTATGTATGTCTACTGTTATGAATTGTTTAGTTCCACATACTTCAAGTAATTTTGCAACTAAATCCATGCTTACAACTTCGCCTTCAAGAAATGCTTTATCCTGTCGTGCATATGCCATATATGGAATAACAACGATGATATTTGCAGCTCTGTCATCTACACAATTTTTTATCAACATCAAAGCCTGAAGTAAATGACGGTCAGTAGGAGGATATGTGGATTGAATTATCACACAATTTTTCCCTTCGATATGTTTTGTTATTCTTATCCTATTTTCACCATCTGAGTATATTTTTAAATCCGTAGGCACAATCTCCGCATTCATAGCCTTAGCAACATTACTAGATTTGGCTAGCGAGGATGGCCCTGAAATTATTGCTATTTGTTTTTTCAATAATAATCCTAACAAACTATGTATGCTATTTAGTCGTATTTTTTAATGTTACAATATGATAAGATTTAATGAATTGAAATGTATGCTTTGTTACATTTCAATTGAATGTGAAATTTTGTAACAAAGGAGAGCATGATTCATATTCTCGTTTTACTATCTCTACTTATTTTTAACCATTGATGTACATATTGTTTTTAACCATATTTAACATTGCTTATCATAATATCGGTCTTGTTAACTTTGATATTTTCCACCGATTTCAAGAGCAATTTTTTTTATATACGGCAAACTAATTATACAATGTGGAATATGATGCTGATGTTTTAAATAGTGCAGAATCATTATCAAATGGTGGCATATGGGAAAAGATACGTGCCTTTGATATATTGATTAAAAATTATTGGATATTACCTAGGCACGAATGTGATGAGATTCTGATAAAGCTGGCGCAGAACAACCAGCATACGGAAGTTAGACTTCATATTGCTTTGAATTTGCTTAAGGGGCCGCATATAGACAATAACACATATCAGAATCTTGTGCATACTCTTATTAACCGTAATTAACCTTCATGAAAATCATTTATTTACTTCTCACGAACTAATTTATTAATATCTTTTCTTAAGTGAATGAGTTTTTTGTTGGCTGTTATCTTGTACATAAAATATATCATACCAGATGTGAGTGCAAGTCTATTCAATCTAGTGTCGAAACAAGTTTAGGATTTACAGTCAGAGTCGATAATCAGAATATTTCAGACATGTATATTTTCAAATATTCAATTTCCGACAATCTTCCAATTCTGAATCTCTGATAAGAGGCTTTCAGGATATTCTGTCTCAAGTTCGACCTCCCCCACATATACATTCCCAGTATTTCCATCCAAGGAAACAATGTCTCCTTCCTTTAACAACTTGTCTCCAACTTGACAAGTTCTATCTTTCATGTTTATCCTGACTCCTGAGCATCCAACAATGCAAGCTTTGTTCATTTGTCGTGCTACAACGGCCGCATGTGATGTTTTTCCTCCTGTTCTAGTAAGAATGCCTTGACAAGCGATAATTCCCACTAGGTCTGCGGTAGAAATATTATCGCGCACAAATATAATTGATTTTCCTGAGGAAGACTTTTCCTTTGCGGTCTCAGAATCAAATGTCACTTCTCCTATCGCTATACCCGGACATGCAGATATACCAGAGGAAATAGCTTCAGTATTACTTGAGAGGCTTCGAACAATTTTTGTTCTCTTGACATCAGAAAGATCATATAACTTGAGTCTTTTCATAGCCGCGTCTTTACTAATGAAACCCTCATTAACCATGTCGACTACAGTTTGTAATGTGGCCCATGGACTTTTCTTACCGTTTCTACTTTGAAGTATAAACAGATTTTCTTCTTGAATTGTAAATTCAAATTCCTGCATATCTTTAAACTCTATTTCTAATCTATTTCCAATTGTGTTGAGCTGTTGTTGAATATTAGGAAGCCATTTGCCAAGTTTTCCGAGACCTTGCGGTGTGCGTCTTCCTGAGACTATATCTTCACCTTGGGAGTTGAAAAGGAATTCGCCGTAGAGTTCTTTAGCTCCGGTGGAAGGATTTCTCGTAAATGCCACGCCACTTCCCGATGTAAGGCCCATGTTTCCAAATACCATCGTCTGAATAGTGACAGCAGTTCCTAAAAGGTTCCTTATTTTGTGAATCTTTCTGAATTCTATGCATCTCGAGCTTTCCCATGAATTGAATACAGCCTCAATCGATTGTCTGAGTTGATCGATAGGACGCTGTGGAAAGGGAAAACCCACTTGATCTGAAAATATACCTAAGTACTCTTCAACAACCATTTTTAATGTTTCAGCATCTAGCTCACTTGCTCTGTGCAACTCTTCCTTTTTAATTTGTTTATCTAGCACATTTTCATATGGATCGGCTGAACAGCCATAAACTACTTCTGCAAAGTATTGAATGAGTCGACGATAGGAATCCCATATAAACCTCGGATTTCCAGTCATTCTTAGCAAACCCTCAACAGTTTCATGGGATAGACCTATATTCAAAATAGTACTCATCATACCCGGCATTGATATTGCTGCACCAGAACGCACTGATACCAACAGTGGCTTTCTTGGACCAGCAAAGGTACATCCAGTAAATTTCTCTAATATCTGAATGCTTTGTTGAAGAACTTTTTCAAAGTTGATAGGTAATTGTTTATTGTTAGAAATATATTCATGACAGTATTCTGTACTGATAACAAAACCAGGTGGGATAGGAAGACCTATTCTAGCCATTCTCATCAAGTTAAATGCTTTAAAACCTATTACCTCTGGTGTTATTCTGTCACCATGTGTACTATTTCCATTATCAAAGAGAAAGAACTTTTCAGTCAATATTATCTACAGTATATACATATCTCGATATCAGTTCAAATCTCCATAAATCCAATTTAGGCTACCATCAGGTTTCCAAGAGCGTATTCACGTAAAGTTAATGCTGCTTTCATTAGGGAATCTGTAGCTTCTTCGATATTCTTTATTATTTCCGAAAAAATGTAGAACTGTTTGAACTCTTTTATCTTATTTACGAGTAGTTCGATAAGGACACGATTTTCTTCATCCATCCTATGTTCTAATGCAATAATTCTATCGATTGATTGCAAAAAGTCTTCGATTTCTTCCTGAGAACTCCCTCTGTAGATATGCTTTGCATTTTCTACCGCTTTCAGATATTCTCTACACGTGTGGAGGCTTGTGTCCAAGATTCCTCCAAAAAGATCATATAAGATTTGAAGCTGAATCTCATCGTGATCTTGAAGTAACGTAAGGAAAAATGCTGATTCTTCTAAGGAATCTGCTGAATCATCAGCCCTTAAGAGAATCTGTTGAAATAGTTTTGAAGCAGTAGTCGATCTTTTGGCCATGGTGCGAAATCTATTGACTAAATCATCAGCCTTAGTTTCCCACTGTCTTGCTCTGCTAAGATTACGTCTAAGATATTCATAACCTCCTTCATGTATACTTTCGATTAGTGCATCCCTAACTCCAGTGGCTATTTCAACTAGTAGTGATGCATGATCGGCTATGACATGTATAAAGTCCTGCTCGGCAGTATGAAAATATCCTGCAAGCTTAGCTCTTACAATATCTCGAACCAAGTATTCTGACTTACCATTAATAAGGTACTGGGAACACACCTCCAATACAAACTTGATGAATTCCACTGTACGTTCCCTTCCGATGATTTCATCTAGTTGCTGACCATAACGAATTGCAGAGTTTGTTGATTGTTCTATAGCATTGTAGATAAGTTGTTCTCCTCCCATTCTTAGGAATGCTCTATGTCCATAGTTGTTATCTGCAGACCATTTCAATATCTTGACGCTATCCTGCTTTTTAACAAATCTGGTAAGTCGCTTTCTAGCTCTATTCCAATCGATTAGAAATACAATTCGTGATCCGAGAAAAAATAGATATTCGTTTAGGTCGGTCAGGTCTTTAGCGTTATATACTCCAATTCCCATGTGATAGACTTCATCAGCAATACCGCCGCGAGTTGAATGTGATATTTTTTTAGAGATTGTATCATTCCATTTAATCTTGTATCTTTCAAAAAGAGACTGAAAGAATAACAATCTTTGAATATGGATATCAGTATATGTTAATGTAGTTGTTATGCTATTAACACGGACCACCAGAACATGTGCATCAGTCGTTCCAATGTCATTCTGAATTATTAAATTCTCTCCAGATCTAGTTGCAGTTGTACCTAGTCCCTCATGCTCAAATTTGAGCGTTGCAGTTTCATCTAATCCTTTCATAAAAGACTTTACTAGGTTCTTATCTTCTTCTGTTACTCCATATACACTCGCCCCACCTATTAATTCTTCTGAAATGTCCGTCTGCAGTTTGTTGAGAGCTTTATGAATATCCATTACCAATAGATGTAGACTATCACCTTTTTCTCTTTTCCCAGAAGTGATGATGTAGATACTGTCAGCAGATACTATGTCATTCTCATCTATTCTAATTTGCTTTTTCAAAGTCTCATATCGATTAAAATAAGATGATTGAAACTTCGAATCTTTTAAGACGGATACAATCCTCCTATCTTTTCCTATATCATATTTTTGAGTTTTTGTAATTAGGGGGGCAGTCATTATATTGAAACATATGAATATTTGATCAAGTATTAATCTAAAAGATGCTATGTAATAATGGTTTGAATCAATTTTGGTACTTTCTGAGATTACCGTGTCAAATCTCTTATCTTCCACACCACTTGCATAACGATCATCGGCTAAATTAGAAAACATTTCATTGGGATCATCTGCATGTTGTTTTGCAATTTGTATTAACGAAAAGAAATATTTGATGCGATCATTGGCCGCTAATGCGTCATTTACAGCTTTTGGGAAAAGTAACTCTTGTATGCCCAATTCACTAACTATTTCTGTCTTGTGTATCACGCAAATTCCACCTTAGTTTGGACACAGAGTATCTAGAATAGAGGCTCGCAGTACCTTTAACATGAATATTTTTAATCCTCATTGACATTCGGCTATCGTTTCCTTTTTTTTGT
The DNA here is from genome assembly GCA_029237525.1 of Nitrososphaerales archaeon. GTDB lineage: Archaea > Thermoproteota > Nitrososphaeria > Nitrososphaerales > Nitrososphaeraceae > JARBAU01. The sequence goes on from JARBAU010000013.1 coordinate 6,817, forward strand.
TATGATTTGCCTTTAACTAAATAAATACTTGTTGCATATATAATTAATAAAAATTGCCTGGCCTGTATCTCTTCGCTGGTGTATTAAAAATTGTTCTTTGCCATATTTTTCTTTATGGACAAAGGCCCTGTTAGCTTAAATGGATAATTATGGGCTTGCTTATACCCTAGTCTAACTCTTTTCGCTTAATCTATAAAATTACCAATATGGATACCCAATATGTTACCCTCTAGAATACGTATTTCTATATTCGGATCAGGTTATGTTAGTATTTCATATTCAAAAGCTGTTAATATTTGGCAGAGGCTCAGAAAATCATTTCGAGATAATAAAAGATCCAGGTCCTCTTGCTTCCACATGTCAGATGATGGTATGCAAGTTGACGAATTTTATGATAGTACAACAGCTTGAGCACAGGACAGCACCCAATATGTATTACAAACAACAGGTCTGAGATGGGATTATAATTATATCTAATTACACAAGTCGTGCCAATATTTAAAAACCTAGATGGAATTCTAAACCTTTCGATATGCATAATAGACAGGCATATCAAAGTTACGGGTATAAAGTTTATAACTTTAAACCAACGCACATATTAGCATTTCAAATAAATATGTGATTCTAAACGCACAAATATTATTGGAGGGTCACGGAAAATCAGCTACAAGAGATCACTTGGATTATTTGAGCTAGTTAGTTTAGGCATTGGGGGCACTATTGGCTCAGGAATATTCATTGTTCCTGGCATCGTAGCCGGAATGGCGGGACCAAGTTCAATAATTGCTTGGCTGTTTGCTCTAGCATCTGCATCTTGTGTAGCCTATTCACTAGCAAAAGCTGCTTACAAGTATCCCTCAACTGGTGCCTTCTATTCTATATTTTCAGTAGTGTTTAATAAGAAAATTTCACTAATCATCGTATTTTTATATCTTATCTCTGTAGTAGTTGGAATTGCAGCAATTGCAGATGGAATTGGGCAATACTTCTCATTTTTTGGATTTCAATATACTCCCTTTAGTATCTTGTTAGTCGAGGTCATAGCGATCTTAGCATTCTGTACAATTAACGTAAGAGGGGTAACCATATCAGGAAAGACTGAAAATGTATTGACTATAGCCAAGATTGCACCACTGATTATCCTGTCCCTTATTCTAATTCCTTATATTCATCTAAGTAATTTTTTTCCCTTTTATCCATCTTCAGGAATCACGAGTTTTTTGAAAGCTTTGGTGATTGTTTATTTTCCCTTCACAGGTTTTGAAATTAGTGCAATACCAGCCCAAGAGACAAAAACTACAGAAAAAATAGTGTATAGATCGATGAGGCTGACTTTGATTATTGTGGGATTTATATATATATTTTTAAACATTTCATTAATCGGCGCTACAGGCAGTTACGTCCTTGCAAACTCTCCAGCTCCACTAGCTACAGCGTCAGGGTTAATTTCCAAGGAGTCTGAATATATAACGGCTATTATTGGAATTATTGCAATGCTATCAGCGGTGAATGCATATATGCTAGCAGCATCAAGAGTACTACAAAATGTTTCCTCTTTATTTAGTTTACATAAGATAAGGGATATATCCTCAAGAGGAACGCCTGCTAATGCTACAATACTGGTTGCATTAGCAGCTTGTGCTTTAGTAGTATTTCTGTCTCATAATTTTGAACTACTGGCAAGTATCTCGGTGATAGCGACATTAGTAACTTATATTTTCGTTTGCATATGTGCATACAAAATTTTCTCTAATATTACTATAAGAATTGTTGCATGCATAGGTATGTTATTAACTTCCACAATTCTTGTTATTTATTTCCCCATGACAATTCAATAGCTTTGTTGTCTATAGATAGCGTATGACTTCAAGTACAAGGAGATAATACCTGATCTAAATCTAACCAAGAGATTTGGATGCAATATAATCAAGGTTAGATAAAGAAAGGGTGTTGGAATCTCATTAAGCACCAGCACTCTCTACAAGATACTAAAGAAATAGCCATTGCCTTAATATCCAAAGTGTCAAATAGAATCACGCAGGCAATTAAAAATGTAGCCTATTCTTAGGATGTAGTGTAGTAGTTAGTTTCCTTTTAAATAAACCTGTGTTCTCATTCTGAGTAATAATATATAAGATACAGAGGTTGTCGTCCTTTTTATCAAATATCTAAATGACAGCAAAACATTTGTTATTCTCTAAAATGGTCGACAAACCAATCAGCGGCAAGCTTTGCAACTTTCTCAAGTGTTCCTGGTTCTTCAAATAGATGACTATCACCTAGCAGTTGCTATTACTGTAATGCCATATTGGTAAATTTACTGATTCTTCGTTAATATTAAGATCCACAATACAAGTCAACCAGTAATAATATCAGGTTTAATGGGAACAGCAAATTGGCTACTTTCTAGGCAAAAGTCTATGTTGATAAGAGGCATCTGTAAAGAATTTCCTATTAGTTTGCCCCTTCCAGGATATATAATGGGCAAAACCTACTTCCTTGCGTATTCATATAATACCAGCCTCTCGGTTACTTCGAATCGATTAATAGTGCAAAACTCTTCCAAGAGAATCCGATATACATTTCCTAGAAACTGTGAGAACTTGTAACTGATATTAAATTGTATTATCATAACTTCAAAATTATGTATACTTCTCTTGTTTTTATTATGAATATCAGATTTATTATTATTTTCAACTTGTTGTTGAGGTGATTCTTGCCTAATTTGTCGATCTTGTCCTTCTACATGTTCTACCGCTGTTGACTTTTTACTAAATTCAATATAATAGCCATTTGCACTAACAAAGGATTTAATTAGGCTAAAATAAACTTCTAAAGTTGGTTTTCCATTCAAAAGTATTGCAGCTTCCTCATATCTATTTGCAATCTTTCTTGATAATTCTGCCACTTGTTCTTCTGGGGTATTCTCAAAAGTAATTTTCAAGACTTCTTTTGAAATAAGGGCATAACCTATCCTTTTAGATAAGAAATATACATTCAAGTATTCCTTAAGCATATCGTTGATTAATTTTTCTAACGGGATGTGTTCTGAATAAGAAATCCTCGTGATTTTCCTGTATGTCTCTTCATCTAGTGGCAAATGTTCTATCATCATATTGTGATCATTATTCTGCCAAGTTATTCAAAAACATAACGTCTAGTTGAGACGTATTTCTACAATAGCTGCGGTAACTCGTCTTATTATTGTTTTATAATTTCTATGATCATGACAATCTATTTACCAAGTTCATAGAGATAAATGCAAAAAGTTGTTTGCCAGGCTTTTTATGGTTGAATCAACCAACCGGCAAACAACCTGTGTTATCACTATAGGTTGGCCAACATTCTATTTAGAAATAGCAAAAATAACTGCATTAACAAAGCAGGCACAGTGGAGGAAACTACTGTGTTTGACATACCGGTACACTAGCCGTCATTCTTGAGAATAGTCCTCCTCATGTACACATTTACTACTATTTTGGATTAGTCCATTAACGGCTTTAAGCGTACTTTCCAAGTCCTTCGTTAATCGAAGACACTCCTGCTCAAAATGCGACTTCGAAAAGATAAGACATGTCCTTATGATTCTGAGCTGGGCTAAGTTAAATTATGATAATACGCTAGTCATTATTTGCTAATTCTTCCTGTTCCTCTTCTTCCAGTCTTGCAATTTCCTTACATATCTGGTCAGCGACGCGATTACAGTTTTCCATTCGTAATTCATCTACCAGGCTCTTTAAACCCTCAATTTCTTCTTGTCTCATTAGTAACTTGGTCATTTACTATCTAGCACTTATTCACTCCACTCTCTCAGTGTCTGTCTGAATTATATGACACGCCATCAAATGCCTCACCATTTCGTCTGTCGGTACCAGTGTAAGACAGAGTCTACAAATAAAGTAGTCCTCGCTATTTGTTGGGGATTGTATACCTGTACCTAACTTACTAACAGTACTCATACTATTTGCTTCACACCATGCTTTACCACAAGTAGGTATCTGATAGACTCTAGGTGTACTGTGTCGTGCCTTGCATTTGCCTTTAAGGATAATAGATAGAGCGACTAATCCATCAAAGAACTAGGAGTCATGTTCTAAAGGCCCATATCACAAATTGATATTTTGGTAGATATATTTTCATATTCCCAAATTTCTAGAGCAAATATTCGATAAATCCAAAATTGACCTGAGGAAGATAGAAAGATAGTTTAACAGTGAAAAATACAGGGCGGATGATTAATGACGGATAGGATCAAAAATATAATAATTGGGTCATTAATACAGCATATTGGATGTATTCTGCTTCTAAGACTCAGAAAATAGGCACTTTGGCCGAAAAAGATTTTACTACATTGGAAGAAGATACACTCATTATTGACGCAGTAAAAGTAATGCGAGATAAGGGAGTATCTTCTGTATTCGTTACTCAATCAAAAAAGGAGAGATATGATAAAGGAGAACAAACAACGAGCAATCCTATCGGCATTGTTACAGAGCGAGATATTTTGTATCGTGTAGTCACCGAAAATATAGGTCCATTTAAAGTTACGATAGGGGAGATCATGAATTCTCCAATAGTTGCAGTTGACGAAGGAGTATCAGTCTAAGAGGCTATATCTTTGATGAGAAGAAAGCACATAAGACGATTACTGGTAACAGGAGAGAAAGAAAATACTAATGATACCATATCAAGACAAGCTAA
>JARBAU010000161.1 GCA_029237525.1 Nitrososphaerales archaeon
GCAAAAGAAAATGGATGGGATAAGATTCATGCGTTATCATATCTTCGTACGAAATATCAAAGTGAGAACCGCACCGAAGAGGCTGACATTGTTACTAAAGTCATATCTAAGGAAGAGGCTAATGAAATTAGAGAATACGATGACGATTGATAAGGGTTAATAAGGACTAACTATTTTGCCTTATTATGTTTTGGTTGTTGTATCCTTATTTACAGGGTGGATAACTTCGGGATAGCCTCTCAGTTGGATAGATTTGTTTTACCGATAGTGTATGAATTCGTCAGACAAAAAGAATAGCTGGAGAGATCCTTACTATCTATTGTAACTAACCCTTAAATCATATTGATAAAATTTTTATAATCATTAAAACATAATATGTGCACTTTTGTTGAAGCTAATAAACAAGAATAATATGTTTATAAGATCAGACAAGTCACACAATCGACCTACATGAGTAAGTATCACATATTGGGGTAATGAAATATGTATTCTATTGATGAGTCTGGAATATTACACAGGTCGGTATACTCCAGCGATGACAAAAAATTGGGATTTGTCAAAAAAGTTTTTGTAGACACCATAGTTATACAAAGCGAATTTACGTGGTTGAGGAAATATGCTGTTCCCAGGTCCATGATATTATCCATAAGCAAAAAAGATATAGAACTTAAAATAACTGCCTATGAGGTACATCACAGGTATTCTATCCAAAAGATGAAAAACACTATCACACCTTTAGAAATTGTTGATAGAACATATATTACTGCTACTGCAAAAGCTACAAGGATTTTTTGTGACATATATGAAACTATACGATTTAGCAGATGGGAAAGAAATCAGCTAGCTGCGGTTATTGCTTTTGTTTCAGGGATTATATTTTTGATTTCTGGTTACAAAGCCGATGTAAGATTTTACTACATACTTCAAAATGAGATGTTGACCAACTTACCAAGCAATATTTGGGCTCTAGTTATAATTCCAATAGGCATACTAGTAATTATTAGCCAGTTAGGAGGAATTACTGTACTTGTAGGTGCAAGTTTGTTTGCAGCAAACAGAGTTAACCTTGGAAAGATTTTGATAGGAATTGGTGCAGGTCAGGGATTGTTCACCATAGCTCTGCGAATAATATATGACGTTTGGTCTGGAAGGATAGATCTTGCAAATAGCTATATTCTTTGGCTAATCTCATCTGCGACTGGTCTGGCGATTCTGTTTTCGGTTATAGCAAGAACTATATCAAAAGGAGACAATGACAATATCTTTATCAGAATAATTAAATTTATTAGAAAAGAATGAGGATAGCGGATAGTAAGCATTTCTAGTCTGTAGAACTGTAGGCAGAGGGAGACTGTTGATTGTTAGTTTTGTTCAATAGGTATTTGGAGATGAAATATCTTTTCTGGCTTTATCTTCATTACAATTCTTTTTTCATCTGGTGATCTCATTGGATATCTGTCTATACCTAGGTATTTTTTAGCGAGCTTGTCGATATGCTCGTCTGCACCTTGATTAGTTTGCTCTATCACTTTCCCTCTAATAGTTACCATATTATATGGATTATTGCGATCCGTAACTGAGACCGCGACTCTCGGATCTCTTGATATATTCTTATGCTTTAATCTACCCTCCGCAGTGTTTATAAGAATAATATCGTCCTGGACATCTACCCACATAGGGGTCACCTGAGGTGATCCGTCAGACATTAATGTTGATATGGATGCAAAGTTTTTATCTAGCAAAAGTTTGGCTACAGGTTCTGTTATTTGGTTGGACATTCCTTTACACGTCTAATGGAAATACGAAACATCTCTTATAATGATTATATAGAAAGATGATATTCCATTTACATACTATGTTAGCATTGTGTAGGTACCCGTTTGTTCAGTGATAAGTGCTAGGATGAGAAAAAAATTGTACGCGCTTAGTTGGTATAGTCGTCCACTCCTTTAATCCTATTCCTAATCTTATGTCCAGTACTTGCCGCCTCTATCAACTATAGTATATAGAAAAAGAGAAGCTAAGCCCACGATAGACATTATCACGCTAGAGGTCAAATCTGTCTCAGAAGACAAAAAGGAGTTCAATTAAGGATCATTGTAAAGAACAACAGATTAAATAATGATTTTGGGGTAGGCACGCGCGCCTCCCTTCAAATAACATGAAGACATATATCTTTAGCTAATAGTAGCAACAAGTCTACCCGAGCCAGAATGTTTAGTTCTGTTAATACCTAATTCGTGTAACCTATCTACTCTAACACATACGGGGTAATTATCCCGGAAATGGTGTTATAACCCGATATGCGAGATGCCAGATTATGAAGATCATCGAAACTCAGTTGCTAGTTTCAACCTTCGCTAGAACATAGCCTCTGCAGAAAGTACTCGTGTGTCCAGATGGACATGAAGAATCATAATCATGCCCTGGCATTGATTATTATCACATTGGGCGTCTTTCATACCTTTTTGTGACGCCATCCTCGTAAGAAGTTGCCGTTAGTTTAAATGCAGCTCATCTTCCACGTTACTAACTAAACTAGCCACACACACAGAAGACAAAGACAAAATTAATCTGAGCTCAACAGGCGCCAAAACTATTAGTATTTATGATGGTTTCACTGGTTCAGAAACAATCTGGCGACGGTACAAATGATGATATCTATAGTTAGTAGCAAACGGTTGGTACTCTAACTTTTTTAACATATGATAGGTTTACATAATAGATAATATCTGATTCTTGGTAAAGTTCAGTATAATTATATAGAAAGGGGTCTCTTATACTAAAGATATGAAATACATTACTTTAAAAACACTCCTCTAAAATGAGATACCTATCGTGAGACGCATTATTATCGCCGCTAGGCTTGTACGGA
>JARBAU010000162.1 GCA_029237525.1 Nitrososphaerales archaeon
CGAATTTCGGATGCGGCTCCAGCAGAGAACATGCTCCAATTGCACTGTCCACATTAGGCATACAGGCGATCTTAGCTCCATCTTTCGCGAGGATTTTCTATAGAAATGCAGTTGATGGTGGATATCTCTTGCCAATCGAAATTGAAAGGTCCACAATTGACCTGATAGAAGATGGGAACACGATAGAAATCGATCTTCCTAATTACAAAGTAGTTAATCTCGATAAAAATGAGACTTATGGTATAAAGCCCTTATCAGACATGATTATTAAGATTGTAGAAGCAGGTGGCTTATTATACTACTCAGATGACGCGAAAGGGTCGACTGGCTGAAATTCTTAGCAAAGCAATACATTATGATAATACACAGGATTATCAGTTGGGCTACAGAGATTTTGAGCGAATAGTGGCAGTCTCCCTGTCAGAATTTCTTATCTTATCTGAGAATTTTCAAAGGATACCAGCTAGCCGGATTTACTGGGTGACGAAAAAAGGAAACTGCATTTATCAACGATATAATATAACAAAGACAAGTTTCTTCAACACAGAAATAAAGTAACAAGCATACTTGAGTTAGAAGGATCTTAACTACAAGCAAAGTCGATTCGATTGGCGCAAAATAAAATAAGAGAATTAGCGGGAATGATTATATCTATCCCGCAATGGTTTGACGTATGTGTCGAATATGTGACGTCTATTTAGAGCTACTTGAATTTGATCCAGTAGAGTTTGATGCTGCTACAGCCTCTGCAATGCTTTTAAGATTGTTAACAGTCTCTCCTTTACTACCGACTACGTTTATCGAGTATGTTGCTGTGAAATCTTTGTTTTTGCCTCCACCAGTGTTAACAAGTTCAATTGCGTTTCCTGTAAATGGAACTGAACCAGACTTGTCAGATGATCCTAATTCTGTAATTGCTACATTCATTTTGCCCAGTTTTACTATGTTGTCTTGACTACCAAACTGCTTTGGTATTGCAGTCTTGTTATCTGGATTTACGACATTCCACACCGCAACCTTAACGGGTTTGCTTGCTTGATATGTGAGTATACCAGAGTACACACCTTGATCGTTTCTGGGACCTAGGATTAGAGCTACATGATCCTTATCGCGTCCGGGCAATTTGCTTAGTGATGAGGAGATGAATCCTTGCCAAACCACATTCTTATCTAATGGTGGTTCATTTTGGCTTGATGTACTCATGGTTGGCTGACTTGAAGTTGAGCCACCTGAAGTGCCTTGTGAGGATGGTAATTCATTAGGTGTAACTGCACCTGAAGGTGAAGTAGATGTACTGGGTGCATTCCCGGATGTTGAGCTAGATGGTGATGTCGTCGTGTTGTTAGATGCTGGCGCATTATTAAATTCCTCATTATTCGTCATACTTGTTCCCCCTTGTGCGAATACCTGATGTGTGATTTGTGATCCAGTTGCCGCCACTGACAAAAGAAGAAATCCAGAGATTGCAATCGTTGCTATTATATACGATTTTTTCAGTTCATTCTTATGCATTATTAAAAAAGGACATAGTCTGAAATTTAACTGTTTCATCATAAGGCTCTACAATTATGTTCGATTTCTTCTTCTATAACAAAAAACTTCCTAGTTCAGATATTCCGATCATATCACTTACTCTTATTTATAATGCAAGCTAAACGGTTAAATATTACATATCTTGTAAAACCCAACCCTCGGGAAGAAATTTCTTCCTGTCCTTCTTTTCCCCTATGTGAGTTGCATATCTCCAAACTCGAGCAGTCGTACTTATTCTGCTAAGTCCTTTAATTTTCTTTAATGCAGCCAATTCCTTAATTAGGCTATATTTTTCGGGACTGTCTACGTTCACTTTACAGAACTTACATCTGGTATCCAATACTGGATTCTGGTTTTTTGTACAGTGGCTAACTGGATACGCCTGACAGGCTAGTGGACGCTCTTCGTAAATTTTGCAGGGATAACCCCCATTAGGTGCTTTCTTGTCTGATTCAATGTCAAGAAATGGACATGTATTGCCATCGGTCTCTTTTCCCATTAATTGATACATAATAATTCTGTCAGGACCATCATTTCGGCATTCATCACTTAATCCTATTCTTGGGAGTATTTTGATCTCCGTTCCATCCCTTTTAGCACAATTCTCAATCCTTAGTTTTTCATGTGGTAAAAGTAGTACGCCAGTTTTCCCATACTCAACGGAAGGAAAATATTGTCTATATATGCAGCAGTCTGAGCATCCGTCGACACATCTAAATGGTCTATATATATAGCTCACCACCATATTTGATACTGTTGTATTCAATACTACTAGATGACAGATCGTCAATGCTTTGAAAGTGAATATTATAAATCATCTTGGTTTTTTTCAGTAGTTCAAGGTCATAACTTTTTGTTGTATCTCTCTGGTCCTTTGACCCCTTGCTCTTATAAATACCAAATCTCAATATTGCGTCTTTCTCAACGCCGTGTTTGAATTTCTTGTAATTCTCTGATATTGGCAAACTCTTTACAAAACCTAAATTCTGATCTAACACAGAAGACTTGCAGTATAAAATAAACCAATATTTAGTCCCTTCTTCCACAAAAGCCAGCATGATTTTATCATCGGGCCACCAGTTTATCGTTTTTTTCCATAATTTGAATGCGTCTCGCTTGTTCTCGAATAAGGGAAAGATATTCATATAAACATCCTGGTAGCGATAACCTATTCCGATAAATGCGCTATACCATGTTATATTATCGCTATATTCTATCAAGTTGAGTATCTAAATAACACTGATAGTTATTAGTATTTGTCAAAGATTTGCGTTTTTCATAATAACAGATGAGTAAATACGTGAAGGCCTTTTATATCTTTAAAGGGTATATCAACAAAAGAGTTCTTTGTGCTTCGAATGACCATTTATTCCTTTTCGACCACATCGATATGGCATTGATGTCCTCTATGTTCCCTATCAATTTCAGTTGCCTCTTGATCGCTTATTGGGAATTTGCCCTGGTGTAGGTCGGTCTGTCCTTGCTTTTCTAACAGTACTTTGTTACATACATCGCATATCAATTGCTGCACGATCATCGTAGCAATTAGTATACATGAGAAAAATATAGAGCTTGTCATTTTCAGTAGCTATCAAACAGGAAGGCCTGCCTTAATAGAACCAATTGACTTTGCTAATAATTCAAAAGCATAATGCTCGTCATTACATATATAATTTCCATTAATAGTCAAAACTCTATAAGTCTCATTGTTCATTAATGATTCAATGGATAAGACGTGCGCATACTGCGGTAAGACAATTTTTGGAGAAGGATGGCCTCATGTAGAAGGCGATTCTAATAGGGGGGTCACGAAAATAGAACAATTCTGTTCAGAAGAACACAAGTACGATTTTCTAAGCTCGAAATCATGAAAATTTGTTTC
>JARBAU010000163.1 GCA_029237525.1 Nitrososphaerales archaeon
CTAAATGCCTACTTTGTCAAATATATTATATGGAATTTAAAGATAGTTTTGAAAGGTAAAGCTCTAGGCAAATCTTATGAGGAGTTATTGCCAAAGGTAAACCTTCGAGCTGAAGAGTTAGTTGGCAGAAGAGATATCATTGTAAAGGCATTGGTTGCTAAGAATATTGATGAGGCAATAGCTGCTACTGCAGGTAGCGAATTTCACGAGGATGCATCAAAAGCTGCTGTTGCATATAAAGAAAAAGGCGATCTAAGGCTTTTTGATATTTATTTGGACCACGTTTTTTACCATGACCTGGGAAGAGCAATGAATGCAGAATCACAGTCTATAGATGCCAAAAAAATTGCTTCGGTTGATATAGATTCTTACAATATACTCGCGATCCTGAGAGGCAAGTTTTGGGGTCTTAGTTCAACTGCTATAAGTGATTTGATAGTGACAACTACGCCAAAAGTCCCAAATGATCTTCTACAGAAGATGATAAATATTGAAAGTATTATCGAAGCAGCAGGTGAACTAGCTAATACTGTGTATAAAGATATTATCCCACAAAGTGCTGCAAATGATATCGAATTTATTTTGCAGCTCGAAACAAATTTCGAGGCATTGAGTGTACGCAGGGTGCTTGGGGCTTTTCGGTCAATGTTCAGTGTAGGAATAATGGTTGCAGCAGTAAAACTAATGGCTATAGAAGTTAGAAACCTTTCTGCTATAGCAGCAGGAATCGAGCAGATGGTGCCACCTGAAACGATCCTTACTAGACTGATAAAACCAGAATAGTCGATTTGCCTGATTGAACAAGATTTTTTTACTGAATTCCGTGCAACTGGAGTGGTTAGTCCTCTATTGATATATTAAGATTTAATAGATAGTAACATTATATTGTTTATTAAAATAATTTACTTTATTCCGTAAAATTATTTGGCAGTTGAGATTCATAGGCAAACACTTCTTTAGTGCTTGTTTACTATCCTTACAAAATCAATATGAACTGGAAAAATATTCCTACATCTATCCCAGACGAGCACAAAAAATGTGAAATGATGTTTAAATTTCTTAATTGTTGTCTTACCTATTTTTTAGTCATTCGGAGCACGTCGACTTGTCCACTGTGAAGCCAATCTTTTAGCTCTTCATGACTAGGCTTGGCATCATGTTTTCCAGCTAAATGCAGATGTAGGAGAACATAGTTAACTTGATTTAGCAACGGTTTGTTTTGTTCATCGCCTTTCCGGCTTTTAGTTTTTAGATCATCTGGCACTGTGGCCCACCATTCATTAAAACTGCGTTTTCCCACATTTTTTGGTTGCTGACCGAATCCTTTTGGTAATGTCATAGTAAACCAATATTAAAATACGATGCTTTTTAAGCGTTTGTGTCATTGGGTGTTACATTATTGTATCAAGTGAATCACTTTTGATTAGAATTATTTATGCACGACCTAGCCATAGTTCTGCAGGACAACAGCTTTAAATCTCAAAATAATATGTATACCTGCAGTATTTTTTTTTGCATTCCCCAAAAAAAGCTCACTTCTAGCGCAACTTTTCGAACTCTTTATGTGGTTTTGCCGTAAATTCAATTGACGATCGGACAGATGCTTGGTTTACACCTACATCTTGCTTCCTGAATTCAAGACTTCCGTTACCGAAAAAGAGGCTTGCTTGTACTTCTTGATTGCAACACAAAGGAATAATGTATCTGACATTGATAAAGCTGCTTGACTGTGTTATTTGATGTACTACAAATCTATAGTATTCTTATCTCCTGAGATCAGTCGTTTAGAGAATCTAATTCCTAACCCCATTGTGGCGATAAAAACCAAGATACCTATTACCATAGTGGTCATAATATTCAATTTGATTATGTAATGAAGCAGCAACGTAAGAACTATTGCTGGAACAGTAATAATTACTGCAAGAAGGGTGGATAACGCAAATAGTCTTGCTGATTTCATTTTTCACACATTTGTTAGAATCATTATTCAAAATCGATGCCAGGAGTAACCTGATAGCTGTCGGACATGCAACACTCCTTTACTGAATAGACCAATCAAGTTTACTCTTCCAATCAGCGACTTAATTATACGTTTGATTTATGTGGGGTGTCAGTTGTCGCATAATTTGTTCAGTATAATAATTCACAAGTTTTGCGTGTCTTAATCTTTCTCCCATCGTCTTAGCACGTTCCAATTTCTTTGTGTGAGATCTAAGCATACTAAAATCGCACATACAAAAACCTGTAACTGGTCTATACTCAGTCTCAGATATCTGATGTTTCTTGCGGTCTGTATACAAGATAGCTAATCTGGTCAATAACACAGTCACCACTATTCCTGCAATAACAAAATAAATGTAAGGAAAAACCGTGATTCCATCATAAGGATTACCGCGAATTAAAATGCTATACGTTGTCAAAGGGATCAAAATGGAACATAGAATACCAATGGAGCTCATGATCACCGAAAATTCGGCTATTCTATCATAAATGGCAACATCCCTCTCAAACCTTTCCAATAATTTGATGTGTTTATCAGTTAGTATATTTTCTTGCATCGAAGGGAGCATCAAATATATTAATCAATGACAATTAATAAAATTAACTACAATTAGTAAATTGTGCAAATTCTAGATGCTTAAAGACTATTTATCGTTTCTCGCAAATGACAATCACGTTTATAGTCCTAATTTTTTACAAAGAGCTCCTATCTTCTTCAATGTGTATAATTTTTCGATACAAAGTCATCTACAATTTAGAATTGACAATATAATTTATTTATGTCATAATTTCATTCAATTATGATAATATAAAACATAAGAATTATTATGTTAATCTTAATATGCCCTTAATAACTAACAAATATCGAATCGCACATGTCTAGAACTAGACTTACTTTTTCTAATAAATATGAAAACATAACCCCGGAATTATTGACCACTTCAATCTGGGTCAGTACATCATTGGCTTTAATTTTAACGCTACCTGCATTGGGATTGTTTATACTTTTTTTCCAATTTACGTCTAACATATTGATAAGTGCAATGATAGGTTTTGGTTTCCATTTCGGACTATTGGCAATCTCAGACAGAATATCTACTTCTTTAGCTTCCTTTGTCAACGAACAAGAGACCACTGCGTAGCAGTATGTTTGATATTGTGATTATCACACATACGAATAACAAATGAAATCAAAACGTGCCCTAATGCCCTAATTGGGTAATGAATTCAGTTCGATGCCTTTCTAAAACCATGTGTGAATTTTGGATCGTATACCTTTGAAAATTCATATTTTCTAGGTGCCAAGGCATCGCCGACGATCACGATCGCAGTTTTTGTTATTTTCGCTTTTCTTGTTTGTGACACGATGTTTCCCAACTCGCCTCTTACTATTATTTGATCTTTCCAGGTTGCCCTGAACACAACTACTGCAGGTGTTTTGGTATTATATACTCCTCCACTTAAAAGTTCGTTTACAATTTCGGATATCAAATGTATGCTCAAATAAAATGCAATAGTAGCTCCATGCTTTCCGAGCTCAGCAATTCTTTCGCGTTCTGGGACTGGAGTTCTTGATTCAGCCCTTGTAATTATTATCGTTTGTGTAATTCCTGGCAATGTAAGTTCTGTGTTCAATTCTGAAGCTGCTGCAAGCAGGGCAGTTATGCCTGGAACAACTTTACAATGTAACTGATCTCTTTCAAGCTTATCAATTTGTTCTCTTATAGTACTGAATAGTGATGGGTCACCATCATGAAAGCGAATTGCTAGCTTACCTTGCTTAGTTGAGTCTCGAAGAATCTCATAAATTCTTTCTCTGTCAATGAGTGCAGCATCAATCAATTCTGCGTTCTTCTTTGCGAATTTCAGAATTTCTGGATTTAGCAGGGATCCCGAATAGACTATGACATCAGCAGTTTCGACCAACTTCTTAGCTCTTAAGGTTATGAGATCGGGATCACCGGGACCTGATCCGACAAAATAGACTGTACCAGCGTCAATCATTAGTTTTTTTCGCCACCATAACCGAAAAATATTTTTGAGTGGTGCCTTTTGATTTCTGCAAGTCTTTAAGCTTGTTCAGTATCATAACTTCCTCTTTGGAGGATAAATCCTGTGCTATTGCAATAACTGAATCCTCATTAAACCCAGAAGTAGACAGCATTTCTAGAACATTATCAAAATATCGACCATCCTTAAGGAATATTAGGGTGTCGCAAGATTCAGCAGCTTGCTTGACTTTACTAAGATCATAACACGCTGGTATAATTCCGACTGTTTGATCTCCTTCAGCAAGGCTTAGCTTTGCCTTTGCAGCGAAGGCGAAAAAAGAAGTAATTCCAGGAACGATGTCAACTTCTATCTCTGGATGAGTTTTTTCTAATTCTCTTTGAATGTATATCCATGTGCTATAAAGTGCAGGATCTCCGATAGTCAAATAGACTGCTTTCCTTCCAGAGAGAACTGCTTCCACTATTTTTTTAGTATTTTTCTTCCAATGATCTTTTAGCAATTCCGTATCCTTTGTCATCGGGAATGTCAAAGAGACAATTTCCGTGGATTCTGCTATGTATTTATTTACCACTGCTAACGCTATACTGGGTTTCCCATCTCTTGCAGTAGGTGTAAATATTACATCTGAATTTTTAATTAGCTCAATAGCTCTCAAGGTAAGCAAATCAGGATCCCCCGGTCCGCATCCTACACAGAAGAGTTTCATATGCATCTAACCTTGAAAACCTGAGTTATTTAAATCAAAAACTATACTTTCTAGTCAGATTCGGGTGCCTGAAAGTATTAGAACCGGATTTCTTGCAATCAGCATTGTTCCAGTACTTACCTTTTTGGCCTTAGCTATTATGACTTGAGTGATGTCAATTTCATGAAGCTCCAACTTGCTAAGTGTATTTAGTGCATTATACATTGTTTCTATAAGGATGGTATCAACCACTATTCTTCCACCTCTGTCCAGCCGATCAATTGCCATTTTAATAATTTGTTCAGTATTACCCCATGTCCCGCCTACGACCACGGCGTCTACTTTGGGTAGAGATGCCAGGACATTTTCGGCTTTTGATAAAATTACATTCGATTTGAGCCCAAATTTGTTAAGATTCTTGTTTGTTAGGTCGACTGCCTTTTCATCGAAATCAATTGCATATATATTCTCACTGCCAGTTTGGATACAGAGCTCGACTGTGATACTTCCACTACCACAGCCAATGTCAATTGCACTTGCACCCCGTTTCAGACGTAGTTTACTCATGACAAGTGATCTTACTTCCTCTTTTGTTATCGGAACCATATCATTCCTTTCAAATAACTCATCCGGAATACCAGGAGTCGAAAATTCCCACAGCATTGCAATTACCAAACTCACTTGCTTATATTTTAACGTGCAAGGCCTTGGTGCAAGCCAGTATATACGAATATCATGAACATTAGTAACAAAAAGATAAATGGAAAAATCCCGTTTGTAGCCAACTTTCGTCTTTCGGTTTTAGCCACTCCTACCGCCAAACGCTTACCAATTATGTAGGATACGATATAGAAAAAAATTGCAATCATGACCGCTATTCCTATTGCATTTCCCTGACTTGTGCCAGGTACGATTATGAATCCGGTAATAATGCCTGCTACCAACCCCACGATTGCCCTCATATAGAAAACCCGATCAAGCGGATCCAATTATTACTTCACTGATTAAATATCACTCGGTTTAATTCCTTGCGGTCCAAATCCGTCTGGAATCCACAGGATATATTTAAAATAGATCATTTCGATTAATATTTGTGATTATTTCTTAGGAATCTTGAGTATGGAACTATCAGGACTTGAACTTCGTTATATAGTAAATCAGTTAACGGATTCTTTGAAATCAGGATATTATGTAAGTTCGATCAATTCCGTTACAAAAAACTCATTCTTGTTTAAACTACATCATCCAACTGACAAGGAATTGATATTAATGATTTCTACGCAGGGGATATGGCTGACGAAATTAAAATTCCAATCTCTTGAAGAAAGTGCGTTATTAGACAAATTTAGGAGAGAGCTAGAGAGATCCAAGATAGATTCAATAGAACAAATAGACAACGAACGTATTGTAGTTATTAAGTTCAGGAGTTTAGAGGATAAACAGAATATTTTGATATTGGAATTTTTTAGAGACGGCAATTTGATTCTTTGTGATAATGAACTTCAAATTATTTCTATATTGAATCCTGTAGAAGTTAGGCATAGAACACTGAAGATTGGATTAAGATATTCTCCTCCCCCCTCAAGAGGGATCGATGTAGCTAATGTCGATCTAGAGTCACTAATGTCTCTTAGAGAGAATGCTCAAAGAGATCTAGATGTATCGAGATGGATAGGAAGAACTATGTCCTTGCCCAAGAAATTTGTGGAGGAGATTGTTCATTCATCCAATGTTGAGAACAAGAAGATCGTCGATCTGTCCGATTCCGATGTTTCAAGTATATATAAAAGTTTGAAGGATTTGGTAATAAACGTAAGTAGTGGTGCTAATCATACACCAATAGTAGTTTCTGGTATGGCGGGAACCGATTTGGAAGCTTTTCCTATATTACCAACGAATTTCAGTAAATTTAGTACCGATGAGAATTCGATAAAAAGGGTGTCATCGTACATGGAAGCCCTCGATCAGGTACTTAGTAACACAATAATAAATAGAGGTAAAAGCGCTCAGACAGGCGAAATCGACAAGCAAGTAGCCTCTTTGGAACATGACATAGCAGAACAGGATAGAGCTAAAGAATTGGTGATTTTGAAAGCTTCTGAAATACGGGCTTTAGCTGCCGCGCTAATGAGCTATTCTCATCATCAATCGACCGACTCTAAATCTTTAGAGAATCTTTTGACCTCTATGTCTGCCTCAATAATTAGTTCAAAGGGAATCAAATACATAAAAGTGGCCGAAGAACTAGTACTTCTTGAGGCTAACATAGCAAAAACTGCCTCATCTCTTTTCGGCAGAGCCAAGGAAATGGAGCGAGGCGGACTTTCGATAAATGATGCTAAAGATCGATTACAACAGAAGATTAATAGGCTGAAGAATCAAGCCGACTCAATTCACAGGAAGCATAATTTTGTAAAACAGCAACGCGAACGAGAATGGTACGAACGATATCGTTGGTTTATTTCAAGTGATGGCTTCTTAGCAATTGGCGGTAGAGACGCTTCCTCAAACTCAGCCATTATTCGCAAGTACCTCACAGAACAGGATCTCGTTTTTCATGCCGAAGTACACGGTTCCCCTTTTTTCATAATAAAAAATGGTAGGGCATCAAGCCCACAGAGCACATTGCTGCAGGTAGCCCAAGCCACAGTATCATACAGCAGAGCATGGAAGGATGGATTATCTAGCGCAGATTCTTACTGGGTCACATCAGAACAAGTCAAGAAGGGAGCTCCTTCGGGACAGTATCTACCAAAAGGCTCTTTTGTAATCGAAGGGAAGAGGAATTACATAAAAGGAAATGAAATTAGGCTTGCAGCTGGCATTATGCCAATCCACAACAAGTATTCGTTTGTATGTGGGCCGGTTGAGGCAGTCAGGAAAAGGTCGATACTTTACGTTGCTCTACTTCCTGGTGGGTATGACCCCATGGAAATTTCAAAGAAGATACGAATTGAGCTGTATCATAGTGCAACCGAGGCAAAAGATGTAAACGACAATGAAGAACTTGCCGCTTATTTAAAGTCGATTTCTTACGACGAAATAATCATGGCCCTTCCTGGAGGTAGATCAAAAATATCTCAAATACGTTGGGGCGAAGCTAAAGTTTTAGACGACCTCGAGTCATAATTAGGAAAACAAAAGACATGGTGCAGATTAGGAAAGTAATTAAAGCAATAATCACAATCCACTATCGTGGTAAAGAAACCAGCCGAAAGACATAGAGACGCAAATATGACAACACGTGTCCTTGTTAGAGATATCATGAACAGTCCAGTAGTTTCGGCTTCTGCTGAGACGACAATAAGGGATCTTGCAATAAAAATGAAAGATGAACGAGTTGGGAGTATAGTGATTATTAACGATAACGGTAATCCAGACGGGATTGTCACAGACTGGGATATCGTTTCAAACGCCGTAATTCAAGATGTCAAGCCAAGTATAATAAAAGCCAAGAATGTGATGCAGAAGTTATACACTATTGAGGGTGAAGAGGGTGTAACAGAGGCGGCAAGAATTCTTCGTCAGAATAGAATAAAAAGACTTGGCGTGGTTTATAAAGATAGATTAGTAGGAATCATATCGGCATCTGACGTCATTGCTGTGACACCAGATCTTGTGGACGTGATTTCAGAGAAAGCGGCCATTATCAGGGGAGAAATTGGACGATCTGCAAATGATATATCTGGATATTGTGATGAATGTGGTGAATGGTCTGACCTACTACAATATCAGGATGGTACATTTACATGTGAAGAGTGTAGGACAGAATCCACTAGCTAAAATCCCTCCTGCCTTTTTTGCCGATGCTATGCTAGGCAGTATTGCGCGTAAATTGCGAATATTTGGGTTTGATACTATCTATATAAGGGATATAAAAGATGAGGAAGTAGTAAGTATTGCTTCCAAACTCGAAAGAGTGATCCTAACTTGTGACAAAGAATTGTTCAAAAGGGTTGTGAAGGTCAGGGGATACGGAATCCTATTAAGTGGGATCGACGACGTTGATAATCTTGCCTATATATTTGCAAAATACACAATCAAACCAATCGATCTAGACACAATTACTTCTCGTTGCGCCTTATGTAACGGGCAATTGGAGAATGCAAAAATCGAAGACTTGGAGAGTATGGGCATACCCCCAAAGGTAAGATTACTACATAGAGAAATTTTCCGATGTGTCTCATGCAATAAAAATTACTGGAAAGGTAATCATTTTAATCAGTTGAGAAACATGGCAAGGCTTGTAGGAATTAAATTGGATACCTCATCACGAAAGGGGTAAATCCAAGCTCCCAAAAAAATTTAGCGGAGATATCACATCGATGTTAGAAGTTGTGTTAGTAATTAATTAATTAATTGTTTGATATTCAATATTCTGATAATACTCACAGCATAGCAAGGTTTTTAGTAATTATTAAGATTATTGTACCAAAAGATTAAAATCACGTATTTTTGCGAAATGCAATTGATGAGTTCAAATTCAGCTCTTGAACGTACAGTAAATAAGGTTTTATCCGAGAAAGAGTCAGATTTGATTGCGCAGATTGACTCGGCTTATCATGAATCAATGAATAATCTAGAATCTTCAAGGGAATCGATTGAATCGGAATATGAAAGAATTATCGATTCTGCTAAAAAACAGGCAGAAAATTTAAAAAGGCAGATAATTGGCTCGACAAGATTGAATGCTCGAAATAAGCAGTTATTGTTGGTAGAGGGAGCAGTAAACGAAGTTTTTGAAAAAGCAAAATTAGCAATGCGTTCTGTTGGAAGGGACGAAAATTACAAGCAATTAATGAACAGACTTGTCGATGAAGGCTTGTCGGCTATAGGGAACGACAACATGATCATCGAATGCAATAAAACTGATACTGAATTGGTAAAAAAATTGACTGCGTTCACAGACAGGCAGAAAAAAATTAAACTGGCACTAAGTGAAAAACCAATTGACGTGATTGGTGGTGTACGTGTTCGTTCAGCTGATCTTACATTGACCTATGATGGAACTCTGGATTCTAGAATCGAAAGACTCAAACCTTTAATAAGGAAAAGCATAGTCCAGATGCTAAGAGGAGAGAGCTAAGATTATGGTAGCCAGAGGCAGAATTGTTTGGGTTAGTGGTCCGGCTGTTAAGGCCGATGGTATGTCTTCGACTAAGATGTATGAAACTGTGGAAGTAGGCGAGTCAAAACTAATCGGAGAAGTAATAAGGTTAACCGGAGATGTCGGCTTTGTTCAAGTTTATGAATCAACATCCGGATTAAAACCTGGTGAACCAGTCGTTGGTACTGGTCAGCCTTTGTCTGTTTTATTAGGACCAGGGATTATTGGTCGAATTTATGACGGAATTCAGCGACCATTAGTCGAAATGGCACAAAAAACTGGTGATTTCATCGGAAGAGGTATAGCTACGACCCCGGTTGATATGAAGAAAAAATACAAATTTATTCCCACTGCCAAGAAAGGAGAGGCGATACAAGCAGGATCAATTCTAGGAACTGTGCAGGAAACGCCGTTACTTACTCATAGTATTCTGGTTCCTCCAAATTATCGAGGAGGTACGATAAGAGATATCGCTAACGAAGGAGAATACGATATAAATCAAGTTATAGCGAATACCGAACAAAATGGGCTCAAGACAGAGTTGAGGATGTATCATAAATGGCCTGTTAGAAGACCTAGACCTTATGCAGAGAGGTATGATCCGTCAGTACCACTTATCACAGGGCAGCGTATAATTGATACCTATTTTCCCATCGCAAAGGGAGGAACTGGGGCTATTCCTGGAGGATTTGGCACTGGGAAGACTGTTACATTACATCAAATTGCAAAGTGGGCGGATTCTAAAGTTGTAGTCTACATAGGTTGTGGGGAACGGGGCAACGAGATGACTGAAGTGCTCGTAGAATTTCCACATTTACTTGATCCAAGATCGGGTAGACCGCTAATGGAAAGAACGGTACTTGTTGCAAACACGAGTAACATGCCAGTAGCGGCAAGAGAAGCTTCAATATATACAGGTGTAACTATTGCAGAGTACTATCGCGACATGGGTTTTGATGTCGTCCTTGTTGCTGACTCAACAAGTCGATGGGCAGAAGCATTAAGGGAAATGTCTGGCCGGCTTGAAGAAATGCCAGCTGAAGAAGGATATCCATCATATCTTGCCTCGAGATTAGCAGAATTTTATGAAAGAGCCGGTCGCGTAAGGGCATTGGGCTCTCCAGATAGAGCAGGATCAGTCACACTAGTAGGCGCGGTTTCTCCATCGGGAGCGGACTTTACTGAACCTGTGACCACTCACACGATTAGATTTATCAAGACCTTCTGGGCTTTGGATACAAGATTAGCTTACTCCAGACACTATCCATCTATTAATTGGATGCAGTCATACTCTGGCTATTTAGAAGATGTATCCAAATGGTGGAAGCAAAATATTAGTGCAGATTGGTATGAACTTAGAGCAGAATCATATGAAATTCTGCAAAGGGAGGATACATTGAAAGAAATAGTTCGGCTCCTAGGACCAGAGGCTCTGCCCGACGAGGAAAAATTGGTGTTAGAACTCGCAAGGATGATAAAAATTGGGATATTACAACAAAACTCATTTGATAATGTTGACACCTATTGCAGCCCTGAAAAACAATTGAAATTAGTAAGATTAATGATTAAATTCTATAAAGAAGCTCAGAAGGCTCTCAGAGAAGGAACTCCTTTATCGGATATAAGAGCGATGCCAATCATCACTACGCTACTAAAGGCTAAGTTTGAGATACCAGACGATCAGGTTTCAAAGCTCGATGATATAGATAAAAGACTCACGGAGGAATTCCACAAAAGTGTCTCGCAAGAGGAGGCAAAGATAGTTGTCTGAAACCGTAGGAATAGAGTATACAAAGGTAGCCGAGATAAAGGGCCCACTCATGATAATTGATGGTATCACGAAAGCTTCATTTGATGAACTCGTAGAAATTGAATCCACCGATGGAGAACGTCGATTGGGCAAAGTTTTGGAAGTTGGGAATGGCAAAGCTGTTGTTCAAGTATTTGAGGGCACCACTGGCCTTGCCATTTCTGGTACCAAGGCAAAATTTCTAGGAAAGACAATGACGATGCCAGTTTCTCAGGAATTGCTCGGAAGAGTTTTTGATGGTCTGGGCAGACCCAATGATTCATTGCCAGATCCTGTAGCAGATCGATTCATTGATGTCAACGGGGAGCCTATGAATCCGGAAAGAAGAGAATACCCTACATCATTTATTCAAACAGGGGTGTCTGTCATAGATGGAATGCTTACATTAGTCAGAGGACAAAAATTGCCGATTTTCTCAGGTTCAGGAATGCCTCACAATATTTTGGCCGCCCAGATAGCACGACAAGCTTCGGTTGTAGGAACTAAGGAAGATTTTGCTGTGGTATTTGCGGCTATAGGAGTGCAGTATTCCGAAGCACAATATTTCAAGCGGAGCTTAGAAGAATCAGGGGCATTGCGTCGAAGTGTCTTATTTCTTAACTTAGCGGATGATCCCGCGATCGAAAGAATAATCACACCTAGGGTTGCTCTGACTGTGGCAGAATATCTTGCATTTGATCTGGGTATGCATGTT
This sequence comes from Nitrososphaerales archaeon, assembly GCA_029237525.1. Lineage (GTDB taxonomy): Archaea > Thermoproteota > Nitrososphaeria > Nitrososphaerales > Nitrososphaeraceae > JARBAU01. The sequence goes on from JARBAU010000163.1 coordinate 12,311, forward strand.
CTTGCTATCTTGACTGACATGACTAACTATGCCGAAGCCTTAAGGGAGATTAGCGCTGCTAGGGAAGAAGTACCAGGTAGAAAAGGGTATCCAGGCTATCTATATACGGATTTAGCCAATAATTATGAACGAGCCGGAAGGATAAAAGGCAAGAATGGCAGTGTTACACAAGTACCGATCTTATCTATGCCGGCAGATGATATTACTCACCCGATACCCGATTTAACTGGTTATATTACTGAGGGTCAAATCGTTCTTGGAAGGGATCTCTTTAGAAAAGGTATCTATCCTTCTGTTAACGTGCTGATGTCATTGTCAAGATTAATGAAGGATGGAGTAGGCGAAGGCAAGACAAGAGCAGATCATATGGAAGTAGGAAATCAGTTGTATGATGCATACTCTCGAGCTCAAGAGGTGAGAGCACTAGCTGAAATTGTAGGGAAAGCGGGATTGACTGGTGTTGATCTCAAATACCTCGAGGCTGGTGATTTGTTTGAAAAACATTTTTTAAAACAAAACCAAGATGAAAATCGGACGTTAGAAGAGACTCTCGGTAGAGCTTGGGAAGTACTCTCATCTTTGCCCGAAGGTGAATTGACTAAAATAAAAGAAAAGAATGTACGGCAGTACTATAAAGGGAAGCAATAGTACCAGATGTCATTCGGAGGTAGGGTTGTAGCAACAAAGATCGAATTGATCAAAATTCGAAGATCTTTACACGTAGGAAAGATGGTCCACAAGATTTTAGATGACAAGAGAGAAGTACTCCTAAAGAAGATAGACGAAATGATAGAGGAAGCAAATAAGGCAAGAGGCGATATTTGGAGTCCACTAGGCCAAATTTATACATCTGTCTATGATTCGTACATGTCACTTGGAACGACAACCTTGGAATCGATCGCTGACTCAACACCAAGTGTTATGGAAGTAGATGTTAATGTGAGGAGGATCGTCGACGTAAAGATACCTACCCTTCAGGTAAAGACCAAGGAGGGGGGCCAGGAGCTTTCTTACGGTTTCATAGAAACGAATTCTTCAGTAGACAAAGCTGCGAAGCTGATTAAAAATATACTTCCGAAAATTTGCAAAGCTGCAGAATACGAAAACGCGATCTTTAGTCTCGCTAAGGAGTTAGAACGAACTCAGAAGCTTATCAACGCACTGGAATATGTAATTATACCCCAATATGAGCATGCAATTTCATTCATTCGATCTACATTAGAAGAACGCGAAAGAGAAGAATTTGTACGATTAAAAAAAGTCAAAGTCCTTTTAGATAGAAAGAAATCAAGTTAGTAGTACAAGGATAGAAACTACATTAATAGGGGTTATTTTTATAGACTATAACGTTCAGATTCGTTCTGGTTACAAATTTTCTTAATCCATTTAGTTATAATTAAATAGGGCATTTGATCTCGAAACCGTATGAATATTGGAACGAACGGGCGTACGCTCTTCCCCGTTTTGGTAGTTACAATTAGTCTTACGCTTACGTTTTTAGTGATACCTGGGTTTCAGCTAGCTCACGCACAAAAGACATCAACTGTGAATGTGTCAAATGAATCTTCGAAGCTAATTGGAGCTGGGTTAGCATTCGGATTAGCAGGAGCTGGAGCTGGAATAGGTTTGGGGTTTGTCGGTGCTGCAGGTCTGGCAGCGATTAGTGATAATCCGAAAATGCAGTCCAGGGTATTCATTTTTGTGGGCATGGTAGAATCTATCGCGATTTACGGCATAGTAATGATGTTCATCATATTAGGTCAATAGAATTTACTTCTACTTTGTTTATGATCTAAAATAATTCTGAGCAAATCATCTTGCATGAATTTCATGAACATATCATAATTGATACCTGGAGTGCGTTAGATTTGACTTCAAGTTCAAACTAAAAGAGCAAAGAATTTAAAGAGACTGCGTTTACAAGCAAGTGTAAAAAATGGGCCTGGCTAAACTGATGAAAGCTACTGTAATCTTGCCTAGAGTAGAAACTCAGGAGGTAGTGAGTAAGTTAGCAGAGCTAGAATGGTTTCATTCTCTGCCAAGCAGTTCCGAACACTCTAATCCTTTTTTAGATGACTTGTTGCTAAAGGCTCAGAAGGAGTTTCAAGATATTGACGAAGTAACAAGAGCATTAAACATTCCGTTAGAAACTGGAGTCATGGATACTATGTTTAAGGGGGCTCCAAGGGGTAAAACCGATTATGTGATAAAAGATATTCAAAATTTCGTAGCCGATTTAGAGGATAGAGAAAGGATTGTTCTCGATGAGCCAAAGAGGGTATTGGCCGAACATAACAATATAACAAAGCAGTTGGAGGAACATAAGGCTATAGAAAGCACTTTAAAGGTCGCGGCTAATTTGAACCTTAATTTAACCTTATTTAGAAACTTGAAGTACTTTTGTGCTGAGATATTTATCATAGATTCTAAGGACCTGGTTGAGATAGAAAAGAGCTTGGGTGAACTTGAAGTTTTCACCAGCAAGTTGTCAGATTATAAATCTTCCGTCGTGGTTTTAGGGGCGTCAGAGGATTCTGAAAGAATTGTTAAGGTGCTCAGAGGATTTGGTGTACATCCTATTCAAATTCCAGCCAGTGCCACACAGAATCCAAGTATTGCCTATTCAGAAGCTCGTGATAAAGTCAAGGAACTAGAGATCGAGTCTACTGAAATCGGAAAGCGGATCGAAAAGGTTAGAAAATCCGTTTTGACTCAAATACTCTCGTTACATGAAACAGCGAAAATTGCCAAGGATGTTTTGGAAATAACTAGAAAACCCGGAGGTACAAAGAATTTCGCTTTAATAAGTGGTTATATTCCGGAGAAAATGCAGGGTAAATTTAGCAATCTTACAAAAAATTATATTTCTGTAGTTGAAGATGCACATGCACACAGCGTTGATCAAGGAGATCAACAATTAGTGTTACCTTCTCTTATGACAAATAAAAAGTACATACGTACGTTCGAAGTTATCACTGAAACTCAGGGAACTCCTAGGACAGATGAGGTAGACCCGACACCTATTATTGCTTTTGTTTGGCCTCTTTTCTTCGGATTAATGTTTGCAGACTTGGGCCACGGACTTTTGCTCTTTGGACTGGGAATGTTGCTAAGGCAGAGAGGCAATGGATCAATTACGACTTGGGGGACCCTCATAGCTGCCAGTGGTGCAGCTGCTGCAATTGCTGGCTTGGGGACAGGTGAAGTTTTTGGCTTTCATATCCTCGGGATAGCGCATATCTCTCACAATCCATTCATAGGTGTCTTGAATATTTCAGAACTCACGTTTGTACAAGTAGTCAAGATTCTGAAAGTTTCTGTAGCTATAGGGATTGTGCATTTGTTATTGGCATTCTTTCTTCGACTTCACAAAGATATCAAGGATGGCAATAAGCTCTTTGTTTGGAGTCATGATATTCCTACTATTATTCAGTTCCTGGCCATAGTCTCACTAGTACTAGCTGCAATAGGTTCCGGATACGATATCATCGGAATGTTCGGAGTCACTGGACACATACATTCTGAGCCAGTCCCATGGTTATCATTTACATTTGGTAAATGGGTTACTGTGGATCTTGTCGCAAAAGCTGCCGTTCCAGTTATTTTTGCGACTGTTGGCATCATGATATACGGTGGTATGAGAGAACAGAAAGAGGCTGCAAAACACGGTCACGATGAGGGCGGGGGACTTGGGGGTATCGTTATTGAAGTAATCCTAGTCAGAATAGTTGAAATGTTATCGAACATAATCAGCTATTCTAGAATAGGAATAATGCTTCTAGTGCATTCGGCGCTTCTTGTGACCGTGAATTCGTCTTATTTGCATGGAGGCGGTCTTGCAGTACTAATAGGTGGGAACATTGGTATAATGCTAATAGAAGGTTTGATCGTTTACATCCAGACAATAAGATTGCACTTGTACGAATGGTTCCCCAAGTGGTATATTGGGGAAGGGATAGAGTTTAAAAAATTGGTGCCTAGCATGTTGTATTCAAAAGTAATCTGGAAGGGTAGTAAGGAAGACGTTAGTCAAACACACAAGAAAGTTGACGACCTCGTGCAAGAGCAGAAAGCATGAAAACCGAGTGGTCAACAAGAAAAGGATATACCTAGATGATGAATTCCTCCCCATTCAGAATGCACCTGTGATAATCAGCATAAATTAGATTATTATTTCGTATATTGTATGTGAGCCTATAATGCAATAATGTCTATACAAGTTAAAAGTCTTACCTATAGTTCCAAATCCTAGAAGATCACTTGTTATTATTATTTATGAATTTGCTACGGGTAATGTGTAACCATCTTTATTTGAGCACTTGAGTTAGCGGATTCGATGATTTTCAAGAATTGGACTGAGGATTATTCAATTAACAAAGTGCTTTAGATTCAGGTGCTAAGTGTACCTCGATGCATAATGTAATCGTCATATTTTTCTTCAGCATGGGGTCAATCTATCTTTGAACTTATAAAAAAGCTTAATAAAGAATATGAGAACTATCTTCAGTTCAATACTGCAATAGCCTATCTGATCACATAATTGTCGTGGTTGTCAAATTTTAGACAAAGAATCCATTATATTTTGATTTCCCCAACATACGTCCATTATCATCACGCAAAATAATTGATCCTGAAGGAACAACGCAGTTTGTACCCACAAGATAATGATGGCCATGAATAGCAGTTAGAATAAATTCATATCTCCACAGAAGATATTTTTCCTTTTCGTTCATGAGAATTTTTATTGGTATAACAGGTTCAGCAAATTGATTTGCACGACTTCCAATATTTTCCGCTCTGCTGCCTAGATTGTCGTCCCATATTTCATATCCTTCCCATATCGAATCGATAGGTCCCGGCCTGTTTCTTGTGTAGAGCAGACCTGGTCTAAAGGCTATTATAGTGCCTAAACAGAGCATAGAAATACCAAGATAAAAGTAAGCGTCGGCAGCTTGTATCAATGTTTCATGGGTAACTATTACCTTTATCCCCTTGAAATTGCTCTGTTCAGATAAGTCCGATCCGTGTAGCGGAATGACGATACCAGCCAAAACCAGAACTGCGCCAAGTATTGAAATGGCAGCTGGTATGATTCCTGCCCATATGATAGAGAGCTCGACGAAGAAAAGTAAGATAACGGTCGTTATCAGGATGATATTCTGAACTATGGATGCAGTGAATGTTACGGTGATAGCGGTAGTTTGGATAATAAATAACAAAACTAGACTGAGCAACCCTGTAACTATTAGCCAGTTCTTGTATGCAACTAGATACAAAAAGACATTGTGAACATTGCTGTAAATCAAGCTACGGGATCTCTTGTCATGTTCATCAAGATCCATGACTTTTATAGCTAGACTAATGTCTTAAGTATTATGTGATAAACCTAACCTATAATCACGACCTTCTTGAAGAATTATATTATTGCTAGCGGGTCATGATACCAAGTCATTAATTGTGAGGGTCCTTGCACAGTATCTGCATTCAAGTATAATTCTTTGTTTGTCTACGATATCTAAGATTGGCCTAATGTCTTCCTCACTATTGCTGATACACTTCAGATTAGGGCACCTGAAAATTCCGATAATCGAATCTGGAAGTTGAATCTTCCTTTTCTCTACTAGCTTGTAATCTCTTATAATGTTTATTGTGGCACGAGGCGCAATAAGTGCGAGCTTATCTGTTTCATATTTCAATAAAAATCTGTTCTCTACTTTGACAATGTCTTTTTTTACATGTTTGTTACTAGGTACATTTAGCGCTACCGTTATAACATTACCATCTTTGCCAGTTATGTCGATGATTCGCAAGACCACTAATGCCTTTCCTGCTTCAATATGATCTATTACTGTCCCGTCTTTTATTCTTCTGACAAGAAGCTGACTTGCGTCCGACATTCAAAACGAATTGTGATTTCGAGGATAAAAGCGTTGGTCCATTTAGTTTAACACTTGATCTAATTGAAGCAAGATAAAATATGAGAGTATGACATAACAGGAAAATCCTGCAATATATATGTAAAAGCGTCAAGTTATTGTTACCTATTTGTGTCATCAAGTAAAAATGCTAATTCTGGCGGTGGTCTTCCAGGATTCTAATCTTAAGGAATTTTGTCACTAGACAGAGCGAATTTCCATTTGCATTTACTTTATAATATACCAGGTTGCAATTAATTGCGACATGATTGCTTTAATATCATTAGAATATTCTGAAATTCGAAGAGAATTATATTCTAGTTCATAGGACAGAAGCTAACTCTCCTCTAAGGTCACTAAGCTCAAGGGATGTCCAGTAGCATTCCTATGTTCAGTAGCGGTTTCCTTATCTGGAAATTGGTTATTACATTTATCACACTTGTACGAGTCATTCATTACAAATGCTCTCTGTACTTTATTGGTTAATATTGTTTCATATGCAGTTATGGGTTTATCATTATTTACCTAAGATTTGTTATCTATACACACATCTCCGAGAGTTCAAAGACTGAAAATGATAATTACCTCTACGATGGCAAGTTTATGAAGACGGTGCGGTCAAAAAAAAATGAAATCGGATTTGTGATCAAGTGCCGGAATAGTCTCCAGAGTTTTATAGAAGACTTTTTACATAGTGTAGATCGTTACAAGTGCTAAGATGGGAAAGGCTAAGAGTACGTCTAACAGATCTAAAGATCAGGATGAATCTATTCCTAAATGGGCCGAGGATGAGATAAAATCTGTTCGGTTTGATCAGCCGGAGAACTTAACCAGGACTGGTTATATACTTGATATTTATGGGAATGACTTTAAAATAGATATTCAGCTTTACGAATCCCTTCCTGATGGGAGAAATATCATTGAAGGTTTGGATGTTCCCAGATCCATGAAAATGGACGATTTCTTGAAAGGTTATGTATACGAATTCAGAATCAAGATGTATAGCGGACAACTTAGTCAAAAAGTGACAGAGTTTTTGCAAACAAAGTTTGATCTTGATATGAAAATGATTTATAAATTTGATCTAGAGGAACTGCAGCTCATGGACGTAGAATCTGATAGCGTCGAGAGAGTGGAAACTGATGAAGACTGATTTATGACCTGCCGAAGTTCATCCAGATTGATACAGTTGCTAACACATTTAGATTTTTCGAAAGAGTGTGAATGAACTTTTATGAGTTTACAGTCTCATTCCTATCCTTTTTATCTTCCAATTTCTTTGATTCAGTAGAAGACGTCTCGTCCAAATTCTGGTGCTTTTCAAGATTTATCTTATTTTCGTTATGCATATTTGGCTTCTTGCCACCAGGTACTAATCGTTCGGGAACTGCTTCTTCACTGACAAGATTAGATGTATCAGATCTCGTAACTGTCACCTTGCCTAACGCAAGTCTCATTAAGGCAATCCAAGTGATTACTAGAGGAACATGATACGAAGCAATTCTCCATGCGATTATTACATTTAAGTGAGAATTCATTGTTATATCATGAAGTGTAGGAAGACTATTCAGGTTTGAAATATATGCCCACATTCCCAATTCCGCAAGTCCTGAACCACCTATGGTGATAGGCAAGTTTGATAGTGCGGTAGATGCTGAAGTGGCCATAACCGATTCGAAAAGCCCAAGATACGGTCCGACCGTATCTATCAACACCATGAAGGATACGCCTTGTAGTATGAATGCCAAAAATGTTATTGCAATTCCTATAGCAAAGGTCTTGCCGGCCGCTTTTGAGTTAAAGTTTTCTCTACTCATGTGGCACAAGTCTGCGATAGCCGAGTTGATTGAATTGATGGATCTTTGTGCCTTTTCCTTAGGGACAAATTTTTGAAGTATTCGTAGGGAAAATGAAGGTAGTTTCAGGACTCGCCGTGCAGAAAAAAAAATTAAGAGAAACCAGAAAGCAAAAGTTGGAATAGTCACTAATATAACTATGATCCCAATGAAATAGCCACCATGTAAGATTGAAACCGTACCAGCCATGAATGCAAGAAATGTGCCAACAAATACATCAGCAACAATCTCCATCGTAGTGATCCAAGCTGCTTTGCCGGCTTGAACTCCCTTCTTTGTAAGCCATGCGATTCTAACCAACTCTCCTCCTATATAAGATGGCGTGGTTTGGGTAACAAACTGGCCCCCTAAACTAGCACATATAGTTTCGCCTGTAGAGCCCACATTATATCCTATGAACTTCTTGATGAAATATTTGAATCTGACTGCCTGAAGAAGGTATTTCCCCATCACCGACATGGAGGAGAGAATAAATGGAACCAGTCCGACCTTAAAAATATCAGCTGGCGAAATATGAACGAAAAAGATCATAATTAGAAAAGGTACTATACTCGCTGGGATTGCGATTAACCGCCAGTTCAAGAGGCTTCAATCAAGGTCTACAATAGAGTCATATAATAATCAATAGAAACTAGTAAGATAATATCCCAAATGTTGAGAGCAGTAATATGGATGCTATATTTATAACAGGTACAGCTGGTTCAGGTAAATCCGCCTTGACGGCGAGATTAATCCAATGGTATAAAGATAATAGCGCATTCCCTGTGAGTCTTAATTTGGACCCGGGATCTTATAAATTGCCTTATGAGCCAGATGTGGATGTGAGGGATTATGTTGAAGTAAATACACTAATGGACAAATATGATCTTGGTCCTAATGGATCTCTTGTAATGGCAAGTGATCTAATAGCAACCCGACTGGATGATATCCAGACAGAGGTAAATGAATTAAATCCTGATTATGTCATTATCGACACTCCTGGGCAAATAGAATTATTTGCATTTAGAGCTAGCGGACCATATTTTGTAACGAATTTTCAAGCAGACAATAAGGCATCACTTTTCGTGTTTGATGGTATGCTTGTCTCCTCACCTATTAATTTTATTTCAATATCTTTATTGTCATCCGCTGTAAAGCTGCGATTGAAAATCGCCCAACTAAATGCACTCACAAAGCGAGATCTACTGCTTGAAAGGTTGCAGGAGATTCTAGACTGGTCAACATCAAATACTTCTTTAGAAAAGAGTCTTGACAATGAGAAGGATATTGAATATTCTATTTTGCTAAAAGAAATAACGAGATTTTATAACCAAGCAGGGTTTTCCGAGGATCTTTTTGCAATTTCAAATCTTACAATGAGTGGAATGGTAAATCTAGTTGCGGCCCTTGCAAGAATACTAAATCAAGGGGAGGAAGTAAAAGATTGATATAGATAAAGGTCAGCAATTCCATCAAGAATTTGGATTCTTCAAATGAGAAAATCGATGAATTCATAACTTGTAGTGCAGTAGCGCATTCCTCGACGGCTAATTTGGGTCCAGGTTTCGATGTTTTCGGACTGGGCCTTGATGCATTTGAGGATGTCGTTACAATTACAAAAACTAATAAGATGAAAAGTTCAATCCCACGCATCAATCTTACCTGCTCAGGGGACGGTACTGAGATGATTCCCTCGGAATTAAACGAGAATACTGCGGGATTGGTGGTAATAAAAATGCTACACGATTTCAACCTGAATAAAAATGCAAATTGGGACCTAGATTTACATATCGTAAAGAAAATTCCTATCGGCTATGGGTTGGGCAGTAGCGCAGCCTCAGCAGCAGCTACAGCACTTGCAGTAGATGGTTTGTTTAATCTACAACTACCAAAACGTCTGCTTATCAGATATGCGGCCGAAGGAGAAATAGCTAGCGCTGGTACTAGACATTACGACAATGTGTCCGGTTCAATGCTCGGTGGTTTTGTTATAGTCACCTCTACTCCTGAATTTGACTTTATAGGACTAGAGGTTCCTGAAAGTCTACATTTGGCCATCGCAGTCCCAGTTATGGATGTCCCTATAAAAAAAACAGCAGTTGCAAGGGGTGTTCTGCCGAAGCTGGTGCCACTGGAGAGTGTGATCTGCAATACCGCTAATGCAAGCACAGTTGTAGCGGGATTTGCTTTAAAAAATACAAAAATGATTGCAAAAGGCATAAATGATCTAATCGTTGAACCGTCAAGAAAGCATCTGATTCCTGGGTATGAATTGGTCAAACGAAACGCAATAAAGGAAGGGGCTCTCGCAGTAACAATCAGCGGTGCTGGTCCTTCCATGATATCCGTACTTGAAGATAAAAAGACAGCAATTCAGGTAGCAAATTCGATGGCCCAGGCCTTCCTCGAGTCTGGTGTAGTTGATACAAAAACCATTATATGTCGCCCTAGCGGAGGTGCGAAAATAGTCCACGTATCCAAATAGCATTTAGAATAGGACTTAAGCTGCTCGACATTTTTCCTCTTGCCGTCGTATTGCATTCAAAGTTAATGATCCACAAGAATGTCGTCTCTATGTTCTTCATACTAGAGGACTAAATATTATTTCCGTCCTTTATTTAGAAAATCAGACATCATTTTCTGTCTATCAGCATGTGCGAAACAAAGCGCCCATCCATAAATCTCTAGACGTAGCCCTGCATCGATATCCACATCCATGCCCTTATTGATCAACATCTTGCTCGTTTTAACTGCATTGATACTGTTTTTAGTAATCTCTTTCGCAAAAAGAATGCAGTCTTCGATTAGCTTTTTGTTAAGTGTCTTGGCTACTTCAGAACTAGTCTTGCTCTTATCACTTGAGCTACTTGTTTGGTCTCGACCAGAATTAACCTGCGCAGCTGAACCAGAAGTGAGATCTTCTAATTTCACTACCTTGTTAACAAGACCAATTTCATGTGCCTCTTCTGCGGTTATCATACTTCCAGTAAATATCAATTCCTTGGCTTTTGCTGGACCAACAATTCTAACTAGCCTTTGAGTGCCACCCCATCCTGGCGGAATCCCTATAGTAACTTCTGGCTGGCCAATTTTGGCGGTGTTTACAGCAATTCGTATATCACATACCAGCGCTAATTCACAGCCGCCGCCTAATGCATACCCGTTTATGGCTGCAATAACAGGTTTTTCCATTTTTTCGATTTTATTGAGAACACTTTGCGCAGCACTAGCATATTTCTCAGCTTTTATCGGGTCAATATTGACCATGAAGGCAATATCTGCGCCTGCACAAAATGCTTTTTCACCATTACCAGTTATGATTACAACTTTTATGCCTTCATCAACGCCAACAATTTCAATTGCTCGAGATAGCTCTGCGATAACGTCTGAATTCATGGCATTTAGAGCCTCTGGTCTATTAATTCTAACAATTGCGATATCCTCTAAAGGTTCAATTTGTACGTATTTCATTCCGCTGGACATTATTACCGAAATCTTTTACTTTTAATATAACCTTATCGACATGCAAACCGATTTGAGGATCTAATTTGATATCTCTATCTATCATGGTCGTCGGCAAAAGTAGACTTACATTAAAAAATACCTACTGTAATTAGCCAATTCTTTTCCGTCCATTGCCTTCTAATTGTTATATTATATTACCGTTTCTGCGCGATTTTTTTAATAATTAAGCTTGATTATCGACGACGCTAGCATTAGATTTAGCAATATTAGTCAAATTTCGGTTTTGCTCCCCACCTGCATCAGTCCACAGATATTGAAAATAGTCCTTCGCAAAACGAGCTAATCCCGGATGTTCGGCCCAGATAGCAATAGGTTCAAAAGAACCATTTTCACTCCTGCCCTCGGAGAGCAATATCACGACCTGTCTGCTATCGCCTATGACTCCGCCGCCAAACATATTATCCTTGAGCCTTACATTGGCAACTCTTGATATCATTCTCACAGTTTCTTGACTCGTTTCCTCGGACGCAAGTACCGTAATCTTTACACCTCTTTCATGAGTAGTCCTTAGAAGAGGCTGAGTAAGCTTTGCGATTTCTTCGGCCACCTGAGGCATCGCTATCAGAAGCTCTTGTTCTGCAGATTGTATGATTTCATTCACTTTAGCGGCAATATTATAAATACCACGTACTACCCATATCTCAGGTTTTTCTTTCATACCGCTTTTTTCGTAGATCGGCATTAACTCGCTTTCAATCAGGTTTTGATTGTCGCGTATAACATTCTCCATTCGCATCTTCATGGCATCAAGTGCAGAGGTTGGTGATTTAGGGAAGAACTTCTGGGGTCTAGAGCTATCTGATTCAAGCCATCCATTATCTTCTAAACTATTCAAAACTTCATAAATCTTTGAATAGGGGACACTTGCGGTCTTGCTGATCGCAGCTGCTGTCATCTGGCCATACTCCAAGAGTGCCATATATACGCGGATTTCATACCCTGTGAGGCCAAGGCTTTCCATCGCCTTCCTCGATTTGTCGCTAATGCTCATATCTGCGGGTAAGACCACATATAATTTTTGTAATATATTTACCTTTATGGTCGATAAACCTCACTTCTGAAATATTTTTATTTATCTTTTTGGACATTTTGCTAAACTACCCATTCACCTTAGGAGTAGGGAGGTTATATTTATATACATAAAATGTGGTAGTCGTAAAAGGTATTGAAGGTAATTGACCATGGATTTAATTCAAATTTCGAATCTATCAACAAGAACTTCCGATCTATCTAAGCGTTCCATAAGGTTCACTCAAAGCATTTGTCCAGATTGTAATATGATACTTGACGCAGAAGTATTTGAACGAGGGGGACAAGTATACATGACCAAGACTTGTCCAACACATGGCGAATGCGAGGAATTGTATTTCGGATCTTATGACATGTATAAAAAATTCAGCACTTATTGGAAGGATGGAAAGGGAGCTCAAGCACCAAATGTCATGATTGACAAGTGTGCCTGCCCAACTAACTGTGGACTTTGTACAAACCATTTGTCTCATTCAGGACTAGCAAATATGATAGTAACTAATAGATGTGATTTGACATGCTGGTATTGCTTCTTTTACGTCAAGAAGGGTCTCGAAGGCGCATATTTGTATGAACCAACCCATGAACAAGTAAGGAGTATGATGAAGACCTTGAAAGCTCAAAAACCGATTGCAGGAAATTCTTTACAGATAACTGGTGGTGAACCAATGTTAAGAGATGACATTACCGACCTCATTCGTATCATGAAAGAAGAAGGTGTTGACCATATTCAGATGAATACGAATGGTATAAAATTAGCCCTTTCTCCTGAAACCATGAGACAAATACGAACAGCTGGTGTTAGCAATCTTTATCTTTCATTTGATGGAGTGACTCCAAGAACTAATCCAAAGAACCATTGGGAAGTTCCTTATACTCTAGAATCTGCTAGAAAATGTGGAATGACGGTAGTGTTTGTACCAACAGTAATCAAGTCCATAAACGATCATGAATTGGGCGGAATAATTGGATTTGCACAAAAGAATTTGGACGTTGTCCACGCGGTTAATTTTCAGCCTGTCTCATTAACTGGGAGAATGTCAAAGAAGGAGAGAGAAAAATATAGAATCACGATTCCAGATTGTATTGAGCGGATAGAAGAGCAAACCAATGGCGAGATCACAAAAGATGCATGGTTTCCAGTTCCATCGTGTATGCCCATGACTGATGTGATAGAAGCCTTTTCGAAAAAACCCAAATACGAACTTTCTATTCACTTCGCATGCGGCGCTGGCACATATGTTTTCGAAGATTCAGAAACAAGGAAATTAACTCCATTAACTAGTTTCGTTGATCTTAAGGGATTGCTGGAATATTTTGAAGAAAAAAGTGACGAAATAAAATCCGGCTCAAACAGGTATTTGGCGATACTGAAGGTAATGCGAAAGCTCAATCAATTTGTTGATAAAAGCAAACAGCCTCGAGGGTTGGATCTTGCGAAAATGTTTTCTAGCATTCTCCTAAAGCAGAATTTTGACTCAGTTGGATCATGGCATGGTAGATCACTGTTTTTGGGAATGATGCACTTTCAAGATAAATATAATGAGGACCTTGAAAGATTGCAAAGATGTGATATACATTACCTTACCCCAGATCTTAGAATAATTCCATTCTGTGCATTCAATGTAATTCCTGAATGGTATCGAGATAGAATTCAGAAAAAGTACAGTATCCCGGTGGAAGAATGGGAAAGGGCACAGGGTCACACATTGGAAGCCGGATTGTATAGGGGTTTGATGCGTCGTGGCAAACCAGAGGCGGAAATGGGTTGTGCCATGTCGGAGATGCATAAGGCTGCTGCAGAGTCCGCTGGCGTAGAAGACCATAGGGGCATCGAGCTACGCAATGGCATGGCTGGGGCCTAACCTCGCCAATAACGGGTCTCTTTATATGAGGAACCAAATCCGAGATTAAGCAAGTCTGGAGATTATATCATAATAGTGGAACTGAAATCTCAAGTATTTTGTTTTATGGAAAACTCGAAGCGCTGAACTCATGTTGATATTACCAAAATAGCAACATAGTGTTGCACTAGGCTGCACAATATGCTGCACTTCTAATTTCACATTTTAATAATATCCTCTGGATTTCTGTTATCTTGAACTTCACAATCACTTTTATAGGTCTAGCTAGAGAATACTATAAGACAAACGATGACGAAACCAGCCCTACTGAGTTCCCAGTGATGTAGATCTTGAGTTTGGAGTCTGTCTAGTCTAGTAGATGTATCAGGGAATAGTCAAAGGCGTAAGGTCATAAAATTGATAAGTGACTAAATCTTTTTATATATCGAAAATTGGTTCATATCGAAACAACTGCTTCACTTGAGACTTTTCGACAATTTATTATCTTTAGTACGTGTAGATCGTTCATACCAGAAATATATCTTCGAGATTATGAAGTTTTTCCAGAACGGGAAGAAGGGCCAGGCGCTATATATATAGAAGCAGCCGATAAAGTCACGCTAAAGAGAATTCGCGAAATGACCTTTGTTAATGCCAAAGAGATTCTTGGCATTATATATTCGTCGAAGAGTGGTAATACTCAGCTAAAGTGGAGACAAACTAGAAAGAGATCTGGAAAAGTACAAGGCGAAGCTTCGGCTAATGCGCTTGTTAACCTTGTTCAATCTGGGGTGCTTACCCAAGAATGGGTTGATAGTTATTTAAAGTCGCCTCAAATCAAATATGAAGCGAGCGAGCAAGGGTCTACGACGACCTCTTCTTAGGCTAATGACCAACGTTTGAATAAAGTGACTATCTTGATCAGATTTCTAATCCTTTTCTATGATAATTAAGGATATTAAAGGATCCAAAAAGGCCTTCTACGTTATTGCAGAAGATGCAGATGACTTATTCACCCTGAGAAGGTTGATTGCTAAAAATGATTCTATTATTTCTGTTACAACCAGGGTAATCAAACTAGAGAAAGAATATTCTAGACCTGACAAGGGAGATCGCATCAAGATTAGGGTAGCCCTCAATGTCGAAAAAATTAGCCTTGATAGTCTGGTTGATCGATTACGCATTTCAGGTATTATCACAAATACGGACAATGATTTGGTACCAAGAGGAGGGCATCATTCACTTACTATTCAGATAGGTGATTCTATAACCATAGACAAAGGAAGAGAATGGCGTGCTTCAGAAATCACTGTCTTAAGGAGATCTCAAGGTGATGTGGGATCGGGCTTTATTCTTGTTGCTATTGATAACCGTGAGGCTGCAGTTGCGAAGCTCTCCGGAACGCATCTCAGTATTATCCAAAATATTTACTCTGGATACAGTGGCAAACGATATCCACAGCATTCTCGGCACAATGAGTTAGAGACGTACATGGACGATATTGCCAGGATGATTAGATCTCTAGATAACGCAGGTGGTGAAAGCAGTAACATGGGAATTGGAAAAAGAATACTCTTATTCGGTCCTGGCGAAACGAAGCGTAATCTCTTTAACTATTTAACTACAAACAAACCGCCTATTCGTCACGATAGGCTTTCGATAGTTAACGGAGTAGATGTTGCTGGGGAAGATGGAATTCCCGTGATGCTTCGTTCAGATGCTGCCAAGGATGTTATGAGTTCAAGTAAAATTGTCGCCGTTTCGAAAATAATAGATGAGGTGATGCGGCAGGTACAAAAAGGTATCAGGAAATACGCTATGGGTATGATCGAGGTTTCAAACGCGGCTACTCTAGGGGCTATCGAAAGCCTTGTTTTTTCTGATTCTGTGTATGCAACCGTAGATGAAGATGAATTCATAGAGGTATTAAATAAAGTAGAACGAAATAGTTCAAAGACTTACGCGGTTGATTCGTCTACAGACATGGGCCTTAGAGTATCTTCATTGGGAGGAATAATTGCCCTGTTAAGATACCATGTATCATAACCTCCTCTTGTATTAATTAGTTGACAATAAACGTGATACTGAATCGGTATGACTTAGACTTAAAGTTGAAATGCTATAATTTTATTGGACCTATTTCATATCCTTGCTCTTTAGTCTGTAACTTTTAACGGAGCTGTTGATGTCTAAGGTTGAGTTATTTAACCAAGATAGATATGCCTTGTTGAATCTGCCTGTCTTTAACTCGACAATCTCAGGAACTTCATATGGGTGAATTTTTTCTATTTCGTGTATTAGGGTCAGTAACCTCTTACGTGTTGATTTGAAAATAGCCATGTATTCCTCCTGAACTTCCAGCTTGCCTTTCCAGTAGTAAAGCGAGTTGATTTTAATCACGTTTATACAAGCGCATAGGTGTTTGTCCATAATTAGGTTTTTAGCAACCGATGAAAATATGTCAGTTTTCGGAAAAGTTGATACTACTAACACACCTTCTGCGTTGTCCTTTTTTACGGCAGTTTTTAGTGGCATATGCTTTAGTGATTTACCTCGTAAAAATACTTTCCAACTAACGTCAGTAGATCGAGACTTAATTGTTTGGTACAGATAATTTCCTAAAAGTAAGAGTAGTAAGTAATCTAGATTAATGAAAATTATTATTCGTGTATGGGTAATCCGTACTTGACAGAAATAATGGCGCATTATTATTGCCCATTCTACAGTAAAACTTTTATCTAAATTAGATATCGCCAGTCTGAGATGTGAAATCAAATTCAGAATCGTTAAATTATTATGGATCACAGGATATTACCAAAGTGTGATATATTCTCTGTCATGTTAAGAATGCTTTTGATTCTTGTACTTGTATTTGAAATGATCTTCTCGATTGGGTCATTTCTTCAGACAAACTTGATTAGTTTTGCCTCAGCTGCTAACGAACCTGTACTGAGAGTTTTGGATCATAAATGCGTTAATGAGGGTGAGATCTTGAATTGTTCAGGTCAGGTTACTAATGAAGGCACGACAAATTCTAATCTAGTAGATCTTATAATATATTTAAGAGCTAACGATGGAAAAATAACCAACATGATTGAAACGACTACCCGACCTTTTGTCATCGCGAGCAGCGGACATGGAGTTTACAACATAACTGTTAGTCAATCACGATTATCTCCTGACTGGGTATCATCTGGCGCTTTTGCATTTTCCAGATAAAAAGTTGACCCCAGGCATAGCATAATTTATCACTATACCTACTAGTTGTTGATTTTGATATTAAACATCCCCTAATCGATGACCTAGCAAGCTAACTCAAAGCAGTGGTCACGAATTCAATATCCACTATAAAGTACTTTAAACCATCCAGTTATTGTTCGATAATATCTGATACGGATTCTTGTTGCTGAGCCGATATCTCGAAAATAGATAGATTCCAAAGTATATTAGAAGTTCATAAGAAAGTACTGACTATTTCTTTGCAAACAATCCTCCACCCGCAAACCATGTACTCTTATAAGGGAAAAAATCTATACTAAAAATAGTACTAATATTCTCTATAAGAATATCTTAGATAAGCTGAGAATATCTAAGATAATTAATTGTCTCATTATGGTGGCTAAGATTGTCTAACATTGTGCTACGATGTCGTACTGTGTGGTTTATATTGAGATAAAAACATGAACTCCTAAGTTTGAATCCCAATTTCAAATTATTTAGAAAACATAAATCGGAAAAGTATCATGACATTTCATCTTTAAAAAACAGATCCTCTCTCCGAAATTGCTTTTTAATTGCCGTACTAAGTCTTTTAGTTCTGTCAGCAGTAACGTATAATAGTACATATTCAATCGAATTGTACGCAAAATCACATAATAAACAACAAAATAATGATAGTGGTAAAACGACTGACTCTACTACTGATAACACTAATAATGACAATCTACAAGTTAAAGATAATGCAGAAGCTACTCAAGACGAACCGCACCAAATCCCCACAAAGGCAGTAGTGGCTACTAGTCCAATTACAAATGATCCATCCATGATCTCAGTACCGGTAGGAAAAAACTGTGCAACAAATCTTAGTGAAAGACCAAATCCAATTGAATACCTGACTTATTTCAATTGTGGGCATGTTACTAAGTTTCAAAACGGTACTACATTACGAGAGTTCTCGTTGATCGTCAATGAGAATAACGTAATCCCAATTACCAATAACAAAACTGATCCAGTACTATATAACGCATGGACATTTAATAACACAATCCCAGGCCCAACTATGCGAATGACTGAAGGCGATGTTATAAAGCTCACTGTTTACAATTCAAAAGACTCTCTTCATCCACACTCATTGCATATGCATTCGATTCACTCAGGCACGATGGACGGAGTTACTGGCATGGCTGGAGCGATTCCACCTGGGGGTCATTACACATACACCTTTACTGCTGCACCATACGGTGTATACCCTTATCATTGTCACGTTGCACCTGTTCAGTCGCACATTAATCATGGTCTTTATGGCGCCATGATAATTGATCCAAAAGTACCTAGAACTCCCGCAAAAGAAATGGTAATGTTAATGAACGGCTACAATCTAAAGGATGACTATACTAAAGCCTCAGAATCTGAACAACCGCCGACAGCGTCTGCTTTGCGTACTAATTTCGAAAAAGTAACTCAATCAGATGAAGGTAGTAACCAGATATATAGCGTAAACGGCCCAGCTTTTGTATATAATGATCATCCTATAAAACTAGTCACAGGTCAACAGTATAGAATTTACCTCGTTAACATGCTTGAATTCGATCTTACTAATAGCTTCCATCTACATGGCAACATGTTTGAATATTATCCTGCTGGTACTGCAAAGAATCCTAGTTTTATGACTGATGTCGTCGAATTAGGTCAAGGCGATAGAGGAATACTCGAATTTAACTATACGAAGCCTGGGATGTACATGTTCCATGCTCACGTAACCGAATTTACCGACCTTGGATGGATGGGCATGTTTAACGTCGTTAGCAAACCAGATTCAATGATGATGCAACCAGTCGCGACAAGCGTACAGACATCTGTAAAGTCAGACCATATCACAGGTGTTAATCATAACGGAGACCATTCCCTGAGCACTGTCAGGCCACCATTCGTCCCAGCGGCATAACGTCCAATAAAATATGTTCCTCCTAAAGATAAGAAAGGGAGGAACATTAAACAACCCTCTATCTATTTAGTCGATATTGCGATGTAATTGCCCAACCATTAAGCTACTGAAGGGCATGAATTTAACCTCCGAATCGCCAATGGCGATTGACTACAAGGTAGCCACAATAGCTAGTACCGTTTAAGAACTAAATTGCAAAGTTATGATAAATGATGACCGATATGATGGCTTGGCTGAAAGCAAAACTTTAGATTACACATTACAACGACGGAATAATACAAATGGGAGGTCGGACGATCGTCAGCGCCGACAGAACTTGAATATTTGCTATCTATAAATCCTCCATATGTGAAAAAATTATAATGAAGTTAGCCAGATAGTACCAATATCAACACAGTCTTCAGACATTCAAGCTATTATTTCAATATCAAAAGATTGGCTTTTTCATCCTCGATCCGCACTTGTTGCAATTATTAATACCGTCAATCTCTGCTCCACATCCTAAGCAGATATACCTAATTCTTACTGGGTCACCCTGATACCAACCAAATCCTGCTCCACCTGCCTTCTCATCGCTAAAACCCAGTGATTTCAACGCTTTTGACTGCCTTTTTCTAATGTAAAATAAAATTCCTAAGAATACTGCCATATTAAGAATAATGCCTATAAAATAGCCGAATAAATAACCAATCACAAAGCAAGCTGCCAAACTGCCACCAATGAACAGTAATTGTCTTTTTAGGACAGGCCTGAGCGTATTGGTCATTGTATTCGTTACAGGCTTATAGTAGAACATATCATATATATGAATATGTTTAGGTCAAAACCAATATTTGTATAGTTAATTGCTTTCTGAACAGTAGCAACTGACGATACTCTGTACCAGACAAATCGAATTTAATTATAATCACGACAATTACATAATATTGCTTCAAGATTCTACTTAGAAATCTCATCAATTTAGTTCGATAATTTAATGATGCAAATAAATCATTAAATAATTGAAGCGATATGAATCTTATGAAAATATATTGACTTCTGGTAAGTATTTCAACAAAGGGGTAAAGGCTCTTGATTCACCTGATATAGGACACGTTGTCAGAGAAACCCCTGATAAAATTATTGTGTTTGGAGGAAAAGCTGAACGGTATGATATTCCAGTCTCTGAAATCCAGCAAACCGGTGCTAATGTTCTGGTAGGTCTAAGTTTCAAAGACATTGTCGAAAAGTATAAGGTGAATCGAGAAAATCCGCTCCCTTCAAGTCGTACTGACCCTTGGACTTCAGCATCAGGAAGAATTGATTTAGGTACTTACGAAAAGGAGTATCCTAGATCTTTGTTTAACAAGGGTGTGAGAGCAAATAACGAAGATCATGTGGGCTATATTATGAAGGAGACAAATGATAAGATTATAGTCTTCGGAGATCGCGGATACAGATATGATATTCCGAAATCACATATAATCGCTGTTGGGAGAAATGTTATTTTAGATATCGATTATCCGGAAATATTCAAATACGAAGTTGATAGAAATGCTCCTTTGCCAACAGGCGAATCAGTAAGCCAATTGATAAATGAAGCATATCCGGACGATTACCATGGCCCTACTGACAATGAATCTAAGAGCGAAAAGTATGTCTATCCTAAGGACAAAAAATAGTTGAATATGCAGTGAGCCAATTCTTTATGTTCCAGTCAGGGGATTAAACAAGCAATTGATGGAAAATCGAACCAAGGACATGAAGAATCATAAAAGTGAAAGTTTAGTAGATTAGCATTTAAAATGGGGATTACCCTATTTTGACAATCTGAAGCTGCATTACAAACAAATCCATATTCATTTTTACGCTTTCGCAATGACTGCAAGTAATATTTTGTACCGTCTTATTGTAGAATTATGCGAAATACATTATGCTTTCAGGCCATGCTTTATGGCTAAGGTTTAAGATTTTGCAGAGAGTCATTTTAGATGTTGATTCAGGTATTGATGATATTATTGCTATTATAGTTGCTCTAAGAGCACGTAATATTCAAGTTATTGGTATTAGCACCGTGAAAGGCAATGTCGATGCTCATATTGGTACATCTAACGTTGTGAGGGTGCTTGAGATTGAGAGGCGACTAGATATTCCAGTATTCAAAGGTTCAGATGTGTCGTTGAATATCCGTCCACTCCCATCTAGTATAAGAAAAGAGAGAAGAGCAAACCATGGAGTCCGAGGTTTGGGTAAGATAATTTTGAACGATGAAAAGATGCATGAACTTTGGAATAGAATTACTCCTGATGAAATCAAGAGAACAAACCACTATTCTGATTTCCTTGAATTTATTACACGAAAATATCCTGACGAAGATATTTCGATAGTAGCTACAGGTCCTCTAACGAATATCGCCAATTTGGTAAAAAAAGGAGGTCATCTTTTGCATAAAATCAAGGAAATCTCCATAATGGGAGGATCGTATCATATGGTAACTAGCAAATTGATCAGCGAATCGCTTGGACCAGCAGAATTTAATTTCTTTTTTGATCCCGAAGCAGCTAGGATAGTTCTAAATTTCAAAAATTGCTTTATTCGGAAGTTAATTGGCCTTAATCTTACTCAGGATTCCACGTGTTCGTTAACTAAGAATTTCGTTAACAAAATTTTTGCAACCAACAATCTACCCGATAACATGTCAGAATCTCTAAATTTCCTCTCATCCTTACTAAACTTTAAAGTTAAACAAAACAGTATTTTACATTTACACGATGTGCTAGCAGTATTCATGCTTGAAGAGCCATCATTATTTAGATTCATCAAAGGAGATGTGGAAGTCTTAACTGCTGAAGGAAACGAACGTGGCCTATCATTATTTAGGAAGAATATTAAAGGAAATGCATCAGTTGCATTTCATGTTAATGGATCAAAGTTCAGGTACCTCCTACAGGAAAGATTGAGAACTAGATGAATTTAATAGAGACATTAGTCATAGATTAGCATACACTTCAAGCATAAAATCCAAATTGAACGTGATTTTATTGGGAGAAAAGGAACGTTATACATATGCTTAATCCCATAATTAGATCGATGTATTGTGCAACATTCTAATGAACACCATTGAATAAATGCCTAATATTTCGAACAGGGTAAGATCGCATTTTAAAAGATATCGGTTTGGATAAGCATGGAAACATTTATAACGATGCAAAAATTCTACCAGAGTATAGCTAAATAATAATATACCTGAATATATTATACGTATAATCTTTTGAAATTTCTATCAGTCTTTTTATATACGTGAGAATGTTCTAGTACAATGATGTTAACAAAACAGACATCATTGATCATCGGTGTAGGCGTACTAGTGTTTGCGTTGTCATTGCTCGCAATAGCACCTATTGTGAGCAACGAAGCGTTTGCTGGAGGTCATCATCACCACCACCACCACCATCATCACCACCATCATCACCACCATCATCACCACCATCATCACCACCATCATCACCACCACCATCACCACCACCATCACCACCACCATC
>JARBAU010000164.1 GCA_029237525.1 Nitrososphaerales archaeon
CCTTGATGAACCTACTTTGGGCTTGGACCCTAAAAGCCGGGGAATAATGTGGGACTATATTAAAGGATTGGTACTGCGTGAGAAAATTACAATAGTAATGACGACGCACTATATGGAAGAAGCTGACGTGCTTTGCGATAGAATAGGTTTTATCAATAGCGGAAAAATAATTGCCCTTGATTCGCCAACTAGGCTTAAGCAAAATGTAGGAGGAGATATTATAGACATAGAGATAATGAATAGAAATCAACTAGACAGGGCATTGGTAAGTATTAAACACGAACTGAAACAATTTGGATTTGTACACAAAGTGGAATTTAACAAAAGCCTAGGTAAGATATCTGTGCATGTTGATGACGCTTCAATCAATTTGGTCCCGATCGTAAGAACAGTAACTAAAGATAACGATGTTGGACACGTAGATTTGCGAAGGCCTACACTAAATGATGTATTTCTCGAATTCACGGGTAAAGAGATCTTAGATAATGATTCACCGGAGGGCGGATTCATGGAAAAATTTGCAAGATATAACAAAAGCAAGTAGAATTCGCTGAGGTGACGTATCTGTACTACCACTTTAAGAGAATTCATTAGATTTATGAATACACCGCTATCAGTGTGAATGCTTTTGTTTAGAGACTGAACTGTTCGAATTCCGATGATTTGTTGGTTATTCAATCAAATTCTTATTATTCCTTAATCATGAACTGCAGCAATTAGTGTTCGGTGTAGCAAGTGCATTCGTGTCATGCAAGTAGCTATATCAAGTACGAATTCACTAGGTACAAAATAACTATGGATAATATTTCTAATTCAACAGCAAAAAAGGTTCGATGATTTTATTAGAAATTTCGAACAAGGTGTATTAATATATATTATAATACTATATAATTTAAATATCAATTTTTGCTCTAAAAAACCAGAGCAAAAAGGTATTAGTATATTCAGACTATAAAAAATTTAGGCAGTTACCTTTTGTGTTCTTTTACCGTAAGTGTTTTGTACAACCAACTCGCCCATTCGATTGTACACTTCCAGATAATGCATACCCTTTGGGGTGGTTTTAAAAGATCTTTCTCCCTCTATATATTCCAAAAGATCATTTTCGATAAGTATTTTCAAATATTCTCTTAAAAGATTGTACGATAAGTATGTCTTGAATTGAATTTCGGTAATCCTTATCACATTTCCGTTAGCACATTCCAAAATAGCACCTATTATCTCAGTCCTGGATCTATGTACAGGTTTCATTTCTAGTTATAATAGAGAATAACTTCTCCTTATTTAATTCTAATTCATGTTAACTCCTATAGATTAGATCGAAAGAAGATACTACATTATTTTTATAGAATATTTATCGCTATTTTTACATGTTTTCTTTTATATAGAGACACATGTTCTTATGTCACTTTTCAATAGTAGTTAGTAAATAAATGATATCATAAGGTTCACAGAAGACATTGGCACCGAAATAGGAAAAATGGTTGTTATTCATTAGATAGAATCCTGACCAGCTCCCATATGTACATTTTAGTTGAAATTCCAAGGTTTTTAAGCTTCTATTACTTTTACAACTAAAATTTAAATTCACAAATGATAAAATAGATACCAATCACCAATACCATTTCTGTACACAAATATACTAGTCTAAATTCCATCCGTAAATGAGAATTATTTTCGTGTTAATAGTCGAAGTAAACCATTGTGCATCTTCTCAATAAAGCATATTCATAATTTATAACTACAAAAAGAGAATTATCGAATTAGCTTTGCCATGAATATAATATATCAATTAACTTGACATCCGCAAGTGTTGTCCCTTGGTGTTACTGCAGAAGTGATAATATTAGCATTGGTAGACACTAATGGGAAGAATTCCCATCATATGGAATGTCAGTCCCATACCAATATGACCAGACATATTTGCATCGTCCACATTCATTTAACTTTCCTCGTTTGCGTGTCTCGCAATCCAGAAAATGTTGATAATCTTCATCAATAGGATATTTATATTTCTCTAACCTAGGAATGAACATTATTTTAGTACTAGTCACCGGTCTTAAAAAATCTTGCTTAAATAAATTATGTCGAGTTAAACTGATTTTGGGCAATGCATCTGTGATACTTCAAATCGATAAGAGCTGATAGATTAGGCCAGAATTTCAATTAAATCACAAAATCGAACGAGGTGTGACCCTAGTTTGAAACATCAGTGAGGGAGAGCTTAGTATCATTAATAGTCGCCAGAATTGAGTTGAGGATAAGAGCAGATCAAATTCATATTTTGAACATGTTATGCAAATGGCCTGCTTATGAGGTCAATAGATATTATGTTCACTTATAATCAGAGTGACCCTCAGACTTGATAGTTAAAATTCTTTTATAAACTCAAGTCTCAGTTTAAATGAGTCTCTGCTAAATATAAGAAAGTTTAGATTTAAACTATACTTATTAATAATACCATGCATTCAACTATTCAAAAATTTAATACTGAATTTCAAAAGTGTTAGCATTACTAGAAAGTCAATATCGTTACATTCTTGTATTATGGCTATTCGTCAATTCTATCATTTATTAATTCCAGGATTCCATATGTGATATAATAATTTGTATGTGACGTCATTTCACATTGTTAGTGTTATTGCCATATTCAGCGCTGCAATAATTCCGATTTATATCAGTGTTAGAATTAAAGGGGGAAATAAATCAGGTTTAAGAAATTTGATGATCATATTAGCATCCTTTATTGTAGTACATGGTTTTTATCATCTTGCCGAGCTACTCGGTTATCACACATTAGGAGATGGATTTTTAGAGCCACTGTCTGTAGCGATATTAATAGTGTTTGGCGTGGCAATGATACGAATTTTGTATCCAAATTCTATTCTCACAAGAAAGTTAAGAGGTGGATCTAGATAGTATCTATTGAATCGACCGAAGACATTTCAAACAATTTCACCCTACCTCTGC
>JARBAU010000165.1 GCA_029237525.1 Nitrososphaerales archaeon
GGGAAGGAGATGGCATGGATTATGGACACATATTCTGCACTTAAAGGAAATTTTGGTCAGCCAGAAATAATAACAGGCAAGCCCTTGGCAATTGGTGGATCATTGGGCAGAGCTGAGGCCACGGGAAGAGGATTGACTTTTACGGTTAGGGAGGCAGCAAAGAAATTGGCAATCGATCTTAAACAAGCTACAGTTGCAATCCAAGGTTTTGGAAATGCTGGGCAGTATGCTGGGCAATTACTTGGGAATCTTGGAGCTAAAGTTATCGCTGTTTCAGATTCTAAGGCAGCTGTTTTTAATAAAGCAGGTCTAAGCGTGGAAGGTCTTAGAAATCACAAAGAAAAAAAGGGATCCGTTTCGGGCTTTCCTGACACTAAAGCTATATCTGGCGAGGAAATTATCGAGACAGAATGCACAATCCTGATTCCAGCAGCTCTTGAAAACCAAATTACACACAAGAATGCTTCGAAAATTAGCGCCAAAATTGTGGCAGAGGCAGCAAATGGTCCTACAACTCCAGAAGCCGATGAAATATTATTCAAAAACAAAGTTCTCTTGATACCCGACATCTTGGCAAATGGAGGTGGAGTCACTGTATCCTATTTTGAGTGGTTACAGAATCTTAGGAGGGAGTACTGGACAGAATCCGATGTAAACGATAGACTGGACAGAAATATCTCTAAGGCTTTTGAAGATGTCTATCAAGCTCATGAGAAACACGAAGTAAATATGAGAAAGGCAAGTACTCTTTTGGCCATTGAGAAGGTTGCAGATGCAACAAAGTTGAGGGGTCTTTGGCCTTAGGTAGATAGACCTCTCCTATCTTATTCAGTATCTTGATAGTTAATCCGTATTAAATGAATGGCCGCAAGAACAGCTCTTCGTAACATTTGGATTATTGATTTTGAATCCGGAGCCCATAAGACTGTCTACATAGTCTACGTTTGCTCCCCTTAGATATCGTTGACTATAGCCATCGATTAGTACCTTTACTCCATTCTGCTCAATTATACTATCATCTTCTTCTGCTTTTTCTTCAAAACCCATGCCATATGAAAGACCTGAACAGCCACCACCAGAAACGTATACCCGAAGATACAAATTATTATTACCTTCTTGTTTCATAAATTCAGCGACTTTTTCTGCCGCTTTTGGGGTTATTGTTATTACTTGACTTTGTTGTGTGCTCTCCATTTCGTTATAATTAGACTTAATAAATATAATAACTTTTGCTTTCATTACTATTGAATTTTTTTAGCTAAGTGGGAATTAACTAAAAAATTGGAAGTGATCTGTTATTAGTCTGATGTCAGTTTGGCCCACTTTGCAAGTGTGCCTGCAGCACTTACCCAAGTCGTAACCGAATCGTATACTGGAACATTTCTGTCTTCCAATTCTGTGGAGACCTTTTTGGTGAACGGACCCCCCATTGCTCCAACTAAAATTGGCTTTCTCATTAATTTTTGAAAATCACCCAGAACATCAACTATGGTTTCCTCCAAGGGATCGTCTTGGAAGACAAACCATGGCATTACGATATCCACATTCGGATCATCAAGGAAGGCTTGTATGGCAAAGCTGTAATCACTAGTGTTCGCAGAACCAGTAACATCGCAAGGGTTGCCGATTACATAAGTTGCTGGATAGTGATCCTTTAGCTTTTTCTTAGTTTCATCTGTTAAGTCGGCTAGCTGGAGGCCAAGCCTTTCAAATTGATCAATAGCAGCAATGATTGGGCCTGCACCATTTGTTACCATTGCTACTCTATTGCCAGATGGAACAGGTTGCCATGTCAAGGCCTTTAATGATCCCGTAAGTTCTTCGTAACTATCAACTGACATGATACCTGCCTGGTCAAAGGCTCCTTTAACAACCTTATAAGTCCCTCCGAGCGAACCAGTATGCGAAGCTGCTTGTTTTGCGCCACGGGAACTACGACCGTTCTTAAATACAACGATTGGCTTTTTCCTTTCTTTGATTACATCTTTTGCCGCATTTACGAATTTGCGACCATCTCCCAATCCTTCTACGTATAGCCCTAGGACCTTAGTTTCAGGATCTTCTGAGAGATACCATATCATATCTGCCTCGTCGACATCTGATCGATTTCCATATGAGACCATCTTGCTCATGCCGAAGGAATCAGATGTTTCCATAAACGCTATCCCAACAGTCCCGCTTTGTGATAGAAAAGCTACGTCACCCTTCTTGGGTCGTAACATTCTTTGGTGGCCCTGGAATGCACAGTCTAAGCGATTATCGCCGTTGAAGACTCCAATGCAATTCGGTCCAATAATCCTAATTCCCAAATTATTCGATAGCTCCTTTATCTGCTGCTCAATAGCCGCGCGCTCCCCACCCAACTCTTTTCCTCCACCTGAAATAATTACCATATTGTGAATGTCCTTAGATCCACAAACTCGAAGTAGGTCTGGGACAAATTTTAGGTCTACTGTTACGACAACTAACTCAATCGGATCTGATATAGCTTCGAGATTTTTATAGGCCTTTATTCCCATTATCTCTGGATAGTCCTTAGCATTGACCGGATAAACCTTACCCTTATATTCATGTTTGACAAGGCTTTCTAGAACAGAATTGCCTATCTTGCCGACTTCAGGTGAGGCTCCAATCAAAGCAATTGATTTTGCATTAAAAAAGAGATCCATATATTTTGAATTTGGCCTAGCCATGGAAACTATTTCAGGTTGAATATTTTCTCTTAGTATGATCTTCGCGTCAACAACATAATAATCCCGAGGATACAAAATTACTGGGTTAAAGTCCACACTTTCGAAATAGGGTGCAAGATCGATGCCAAGTCTACCAATATTTAAAAGGGCTTCCTTTAATATGCCAATATCAACTGCTTCTGTACCTCTAAAACCTTTCAATAGTTTCGAGCCTTTCAAATCCCGTAACATTTCGTCAACATCGTTATCATCAATAGGAAGAACTCTAAATGATACATCTTGAAATACTTCTGTAAGTATCCCGCCTAATCCAACCATTATAACCGGTCCGAATTGAGGGTCGTTTTGAAGGCCAATTATTATTTCAATTCCAGGTGGCACCATTTTTTCTAAAAGAATACCTTTTACTTGATATTCTTTAGACAATCTGTCATACATTTCTGAAAATACCATCTTGGCTTCAGAACTTGATGCTATTCCTACCTTAACTCCCTTTACATCGGTTTTGTGCAAAATCTCAGGAGAAACTACCTTCGCTACCAGCGGAAAGCCGATCTCTGCTGCTTTAGTCTCTGCTTCGCCGGGGGTAGTAACAAGTGCATAAGGTGGTACCTTGATTCCATAGTCAGCAAGAAGCTTCTTGGAGGATTCCTCTGTTATCACCTTTTGATTAAGGGCAAGTGTACTATCAAACATCTCTTTTATGTTACTTTTAATGCTCATTGGCTATGTTTCGAAAAGAAGAACTGCTTCTAATTAACTTTACTTCATGGATAAAGTCCGAACTAGACTATCTCGGGGAATTGGTCATATTCATAGAGATTAAGACCATATTATCATATGTATATGGTTAGTTTTATTTGTACGCGGTTACAATTATGGCACCTCCCATGAGTCTAGTACGAAATTCGACTTTAGAGAATATTTGTAATAAAACTTTTAGTTGCGAATTTCTGGGCCACTTCAAGTAAGTTCCGTAAAGTGTCTCAAATTTCAATCCTTTTCTGCCAGCAGCTACATAAGCAACCACTTTTAGTAAATATTTTAGATAAAATGAAACAAAGACTCTCTTCATGAACAAGTCTGGCTTGCCCAAATCTACGATAATGAGCAAGCCTCCAACACGCAATATTCGATGCATTTCGGAAATAGCCTGCTTAAGATGTATCGCATCACGCAATGAGTAGCCGCAGAGTATAACATCGAAGGTTTCATTCTGAAACGGCATATATTCGAAGATACCTGAGGACAATCCCACCGATAAACCATTATCAAATGTTTGCTTAGCACGTCTTAACATATCGATAATTGGGTCATACATTATCAAGGTAAGTTCACCCTTTGCATCTTCCAACGCCATTCTTGACATATTGCCATATCCTGACCCAGCATCCAAAACTACGCTCTTAGGGGATATTCGACCCTTGATTCCCAAACGGCGAAATTTGACATCTTTTCCCAAAGAAATTGCAGAATTTACTTTGTCATAGACTGGAATAATGTTGCGTAACACTACAATTACTTCTTTCCAATGCTTTTCGCCAAGCCCGGACAAGTGCGGTAACACTTCTTATTGCACTCATTTATCGTTTTGTATAGCAATATCTATAAAATGGAATATGCTTCAATAGAATACCAAAAACTGATAAATAACCTTTGAGAACATAGAACTATGTCCTCGGTTACTGAACATATTTGCCTTGATTGCGGTTGTCTTTTAGTACATTATAACCCAACAACTCTCCAGAGTATGAAGGAGATTCACGACCAGCTTTGTGTCGTAAAGAAGCAAAGAGCGAAAGCATTGGAAGCCACGAAAGCAACTACAGTTAAACCAAAAACAACATCTCAAGTTCCTCCACCTTCCGTAACAAACCAACCGGCAATCACCTCGACCACTCCAGCTGCTACCTCCCAAGAGGCACCCCAGCCTTCAACTGCCCTGTCTCCTGGAGGCGCAACAACCATCTCACTTACTGGTAATGGCACTAGTTATTCAAAGATGGATGGTCCAATTGATCCAGGTTTCAAATCTTCAAGACAAGTAGTAGGTACGTATGAGGGAATTAAGGTATGGGGACCTGTAGAC
>JARBAU010000166.1 GCA_029237525.1 Nitrososphaerales archaeon
CAAATGAAGATAAGCCCAGATGGCTAGTAGAAACGATTTTATGATCTCGTTCGTGAATTAGACATCAATTTATATCTACAAATTCCATTTATCGTTATAAACAAATCAAGCTTGCCGGTAGTTACAATCGCACTTGGGATCTTGAATGTCATTATCCTTATTTTTGGATTGATCTCACATTCGCAAGAACAGATCATACGCGATTATGGATTCATTCCTGACCGTTTGATATTAGCGTTATCGCAATCTTTAGTGTCGACATCATTTGCTGATGTTCTAATACGATTGTTCTCTTCGATGTTTATACATGCAAATATTGGACATCTTGTCTTTAACATATTGGCATTGGCATATCTTGGTGGTTATGCAGAAAGATCAGTTGGCTCTTTCAGATATCTCTTTATTTATTTGGCCGCAGGGGTCGTTGGAGCACTATTTTATGGTGCAATATCGACTTTCATTTTGGGAAATAGTCATACTCTATTAATAGGTGCATCCGGAGCAATCTCCGGTGTATTAGGAATAGCAGCTGCTGCTGGAAACAATAGGGCTTATTACTGGCTACTAATTCAAATTGTATTTGCTATAATAGGAACATTTACTGCACTTCAAATTGCATTTACTGCACACATTGGTGGTTTTATTGCTGGTATGTTGCTAACTAAAGTATTAGCTATGGTGGAATATAAAAGGAGAATTAAATATCTGAAATAAGATGAAAATCTATTTCTAGTATTTTGAAATAGTTTGGTTTTTTCTATATAACAGAAATTCACCTAGTTTTCCAAAACTCGATCTGTCATTAATACTCATATTAGCATTTTTATTGATCTGTGTAAATTGGAAAGTTCCTGCTATATATTCGTAAACAATTGAAACACACTAGTCTGCTATGTTTTTCATTTTTTGGATCGAATGCTTAGTCAAATGTCAGAGAATCTCTGAACATGCCCATTACTTGATTTCTTTGTTCAGGAGTTAATGTGTCTTTGCTTTTTCTTGTTTCTCTAGCAACCTTCTTTATTAGGTCTTCTGCTCTATCATGACCTAACAATCTTTCAAGTTTTACCTCTGATTTATCTCCCTCCCAAGACTCTATTATTTTTAAGACATTGTCTTTAGTATCAGGAGAAAGATCCTTTATAGATTCTCGTGCAATTTTTTTCCAACTCGAAGGTAAATCCTTCGATCTAAATACTGCTCCCATAATACTCTGCCTAATTATATATAGCAACTAATCAATAAATAAGCTCTCCCGTAATGTAGATATCTGGCTTATTGACCAATAATGTTAATTCTGATTTGGATACAAGAACATATATCACATGATTGACATACGTGACGACTTGAACGAGATAACATCAATATTGTACAAGGTCTTTGAAACGCCCTCGTATAAAAGAGATTATGATGTTGCATTTGGAAAGATTGCTAAAATTTTAACTCGATATGGAATGATTGAGAATCCAAGGAATTTACGCTTTAGATTTACTTTGTGTATGCAAGATTTTTTTGATTCAATTCCTCAAGATCAATGGAGGATTAAAGACACATCGTTTATAAAACAATCCGAAGAATTTGCGATTACAAAGTTTAAAGAGTGGATAGTAGAACAGATAACGTAACTTGTGCCTATTACGAATACACTAAAGAAAAAATTCAGTTCTTGCCAGAAACAAGGATAAAAAGAGAATAGAAAAATTTAAAAATGAAAATATTAAAAAAGGCTCATGATGTTGCAACTGATCCAAACTTTTGTAGAAATGGTTTAGTCAGCGTAATATTACTGATTCATAATTGTCCATTAAAATGAATTATATTTTACACATTGGTACAAGTATATATTACTTTTTATCGCTAATTTAATTTAGTAAACACTATTACTTGTCCCCAGACCTACATATAATCGCCAGTAAGATAAAACACAAATATCTATTTTTCTTTATGTCTATAGTTCGTCTATAAATTAGTGCACAATATGGAACTAATAACTTCATTGACATTGGTTCGCTTCCGAATTAGCGCAGAAGTTTGACAATATGACGACGAACAAGTACAACACCAAGATAACAAGCAGATTCTATTCCAGTAAAAACCCAAATGAGATAAGATGAATGTGATATGTTAAGGAAAAATATGATCATAAAAAAGATAACGATATTTGCAAGTCCGATCGTGGCAAGTACTTTCCACAAATATTCCCA
>JARBAU010000167.1 GCA_029237525.1 Nitrososphaerales archaeon
ACATGTTCATAAATGTGATTCGATTCTGCTAGTCATTTATCCAATACAATACTTTACTACTTTCTAATTTAACTAATATTGAACTGAACGGATCTTGTTATCTTTCAATGGTACTCGTCTCTATCTAAAATTTCAGAAATCTATGGTGAGTATGGAGTCTTACTCCTAATATGACCTGCCCTATACATACTAATGTCATAATACTAATTTCGGATACTGACAGTACGTTAATGTCATTCAATATGGCTCCAGTAACTGATAATTTTTATCTCTAAATGGCGAAGACTGAATTTTAGATTACCATGATGTACAATATAATTATACTGGAAGATCTGCATGCGATATATTAATCGTGACTAGATTATAAAACCTAATAAGTATATAACTATTGCAAAACTTAGTACGACTATCGAAATACACGCGGCATAAATACCAAAATTCTTAGGACTAAACTCCCCTTTTTCGATGGCCTTTGTTGTTAAATGATAATTTCTTAATGCAAATATTAATAGCAATATGCCGAGAATTACTACACAGACACCAAGAAATGTGGATTGAAAATGTCCTGTTTGAGCGTCGACTAGACGACCACCCTGGCTATTTTTAACAATAAATCCAAATTGTTCTAGAAAAAACCCGAATCTGGCAAGCACAAAACCGAGGGCAATAAGTGCGATACAAGTTCTTAACCAGGATAAAAAAGTTCGTTCATTAGCCAAGTGGCCTTGGGATCGCTGCTGATTATCTGCATGTTCTCTGTTCTCATCCGTCACAACTTCTTCTAACGGTATGATCTAGGTAAAGGTTGCTGATGGCTAGATCCGGTTATCTAGGTTATTTTGTGCTATGACTCTAAAATATAACAAAAAGATTTTGTATTTGGTGAAGGTATTTCGATCACCTTTAGCAAGCTTTTGAGAAATCCTCCAATAATTGTAAGGCTATAATCGCATCTTCCAGAATTACAGAGATCTGACTATGATGACTATTTCTATAGAACAGGTGACTGAAACTTTACTAATTGCTGTCATTTGGAAAGGAACAAGAGAGAATACAGTTATTTGGCATTTCCGTCAACTTCCCATATAGCAAATGCATTGTCCTCAGTATCTTGACATAGTGCAAAATAACCCATACCAGGGACTGCCTTTTTAGATGCAACTAACTTGCCTCCACATTCTACCACCTTTGACGAATAT
Organism: Nitrososphaerales archaeon; assembly: GCA_029237525.1. Lineage (GTDB taxonomy): Archaea > Thermoproteota > Nitrososphaeria > Nitrososphaerales > Nitrososphaeraceae > JARBAU01. Next base: position 1,200 of record JARBAU010000167.1, read on the forward strand.
TCTTCCACAGAATTCACACCTATGTAATTAGTTACATGATGTTCAGGCATTTGACGTTTCATAATCCCACCACTTAACCCATTGTTTCCTTTACTATCAGTGGTCGTGACAATCCAATAATCCATCGGCTGGTCAGCAGCAGAAGTGAGCTGACTGTCACCGTTTTGACCTTGCCATCTTTCTATTTTCCACCCGAACAGATCGGAATAGAATCTTTTAGTTCTTTCGATATCGTCAGCAGGAATTTCGAAATGTACTATTGTAGGCATTAATTATTATCCACTCCTAAAGGCTCATGTAGACCTAGTATTGAATTAGTTGACAACCCTATATCTCTATTGATCATAGCACTATTTTGTTGACGATCCTCAAGACATAATTCATGCTGCATACTAATTAACCAGGATGATTGTTTACCTGACTGATTGATATCGTTTTGATTCTTATTCAGAACCGCGTAAATAGAAGGCAGACCATTACTTTCAACGTTCTCTCTTTGCACTTTCTCTATGTTTGGCTTGCTCATGCGTAACAGTATATAAAATATAGTTTATAAGTATGCAAGGGATCAAAAGTATAGCGATTGCAATCCATAAAACGTCAAGAAGTAGATAAATCAACCTATGAAAACAATTGGGTTATTACACCCAAGGTAAGATTCATCAAATGTCCAATCAGGACTACTCTAGGAGTGCTAGGTAAAAAATGGACAATTTTGATAATCAGAGATATCGGCTTTCGTAGAATTGCACGTTTCAATCGATTGCTGGAATCAATCTCAGGTCTTACTCCAAGGGTTCTTTCAATGCGTCTAAAGGAGCTAGAAGAAGAAAATTTTATCGAATGTGAACAGGAAAGTAGATCTCCAAGTATGGTAATATGGAGACTTACACAGAAGGGCAGAGACACGTTGCCAATATTAATGCAATTAACAGCCTTCGGCTCTAAATGGTATTCTGATATAGTCTTCGAGGACAAGGTCCCAAGAATGCTGATAGAGATCTTTCCCCAACCAGAAGTACGAGACTTAATAAACAAAATTGGCTAAATGATAGTATTTGAATTGTTCATAACGCACATAGCTGATATATTCTGGATGTATATCTTCGTACCATGTCTTATCCGCTTAGTTGATTAGTGGCCATAACGTCGTATGTATCCCCTCTTGCTAGGCTAACCCCATTTAAACCTGTAGTTACTAGCTGTGTGATATAGTGCCCATCCACTTGAATATAAAATCGACTCTTACTGCTGCAAGACTAATCGTTAATTTGTCTACTTTCCTACTATTACTACCACCGTGTTCTCTACTATTAAACTCAATTGTCAGATCACTGTTTTTCTCATCGCATGGTATAGTGACTATAGTAGATTACCTGAAGATAGGCCACCGGCTGATTAATTGCAAAATATCTGGGAGTGTTGGCGATTGAATTACTAATAGTGACAATTGTTAAAATGGTACAAGTATGTGAACAGGCAAGCCATCATGAGAACCGTTCTGATCAAGATCTATGTTTATAGAAAAGTCAATCTAAATATAGGATGTCTTATTTTGGAAATATTTTTAATGTATTATGCTGCGCTTCTTCGTTGTTAGAACCACCATCTCAGGAATAACCAAACCAGACTTAGAGTCAGATATTGTGGTACATGGTAAAACTTGTTATAGGAACTGAATACTTGTTTCTAAGGCCAATGATCTATCATAAGACCTGATAGTTTTAGAGTTTATTGAGCTTAGTCAGGTTGTGTCTTCTACATGAATATCTGATTTGGTTATAACTGATAATATAAATAGGCGCGCGCCTTACGCCTGAAATACTGACAAGAGATATAATAAATCTTAATAGTGCCGGCTACATGAGATACGAAGACTATGATAAATATATTGTCTAGAATCCCAGAAATCTCTATTAAGGATTTAGGCTCTTGGTAATGACAGAATATGTTTCACTATGCCAGAGTACAATTAAAGTGAGGTAAAGTTGCTTGGTCTGGAAATAGTATTAGAAAATGTGAAAAAAGGATGGGACAAGGTTCTGATAGAGCAGATTGAATGTATGTATACTATTGGCACATATTCAAAAGAATTTATTAATCCATACATAATTCTTTACTAAAAGAAAAACTTTCAAATTATGAAAAAGATACAACAAAAATACTGATCCGAATGATATTTCACCATGATCTATGAAGTTCTACACAGATTCTGATATGATATTGTTGATATTTTAACACTTAAATGCATTTTTAATATACTTATTTACTGAATTTCTAACAAGAATCTCTTCTCGAGGCAAATCAAATTTGTACATGTTGTTGAAGTTAATTCAAACCCTGATATTTCAAATTGAGACGTAATCTTAAGGCTTCAATGAAAAACAAGATGCGTATCTACTGCAGAGTAGCAAAACACCATTCAAATAATTATTCTTATACTACTAAATTTAAATGAATTACTTGTTACTAGCTCATTCAAACAAGGTTATGTGCATTGTGTTACATATGATCGACATTGCGAACCAATTGATAGAAATAGATAAAATAAATATTTCAACTTCAGATTCTCTAATAGTTATCTCAACGAATGGACAGATCATTTAAAAACTGGTAAAAGTTTCACAAAGATATAATACTATGATAAAGATGGTTGTAAATATGCAATCTGAAAAAGTACTAGAAGCTAACTCGGACTTCTATAACGCTTTTCAAAACCTTTCAATTGAAAGGATGGAAGGAGTATGGAAACATGATGAAGATATTATATGTGTACATCCGGGATGGGATTTATTTGTTGGTTGGTTTGCAATTCGTGAGAGCTGGATAACAATATTTCATAACATAGAAACGATAAAATTTATTATTACGAATCCAAAAATAAAGATCTTTGATGAAATTTCAATAGTTGTCTGCATAGAAAATATAGAAATCTCCATCAATCAAAACTCTGTAAAATTAGGTGTTACTGCTACTAATATTTTTGAATATAGTAATGATATAAAGAAATGGCTACTTATTCATCACCATGGTTCATCAGTGTCAAACTACATATCACCTAATCTGTCTGTTCAATGATATGGATAATACATTTGTTATGTAATAATCAAAATATGCGAAATGCTTTACATTAATTTTCATTTTTTTTCAGAGACTAATGTGATAGTATTGATAGATCACTCAAGTAAAGAAGTGAAAAAGAACCATTCCCTACTGCTAAAGTATTCTAAATCATAGTAACGTGGAAATGTCTAACCGATTCAACAGATCGACGAATTATCAAAATATACCTTCGTATATGAATGCTTTACTTTCATTCGCATTACGTGCAGATGATAGAAGATTATTGAGACAATATAAGTCGGCGACTGTTATGATGAATAAATAAATGCTAAAGTGAGCAGTTTACAACTAAATCAGAATATATTGTATCAATGCTTGAACTACAGAAAGTAAAAGAGTTAGTTATTAAAAGAGCAAGTTGGTTGATGGTGTGGCCCCAAAGCAATTTGCACGGATGAACTTGTGTCATCAATTTTTGACAAATGTGCTAGCGGGGTTTCCAGCCAACCTTATACTACTGAATTGACGGTAGATTCATGTACGATTTATGGGATATATAGTTGTTCGAAATAAATTAATATCAGCTTATGATCTCAATAAGATATATATGATCTATATGAAAATGGATCTAATAAAGTAGTCTAATACTACTTTCACATTTTATCTTTTATTCATTATTCATTGTTCAATACTCACAAAACCTCAATTTCTATCAATGAATCAATCGAGGCTGTAAATTTGTGCAGTTAAGTACATTTTTTAGTCATAATGTTGAAATGCATACGGAATTTAATGCCAAAGTTCCAAATCGTTGATTGTTTTTAATATTTGTTAGATTAACATGATCTCCCGTATTCACAATTCTAGGTATATTCGACTATATGCCTAAAGCTTAACGAGCAGATGTCAGCTTCCATGACTACTTTTGTAATTTTGATTGCTGCTATTAAACTACTGAGACGTTGGCTCAAGGGGCTCTACAATGTTAGTCTATTGTGAGTAAGAAGAACCGTGTAGTTAATTTGTTTAGTTTTTAAATTATTCAATTGGCCCTAATAATGAAGCTTGAGAAAACTAAGGAAAATAATTCTATTCTACTATGTCTCCTGATTTTACTTTACCGGGACAAGTATTTAGTTAAAGGATTTTCTTCATTATTGTATCTGTAAATAATTCTACTTGTGCATATTCACTGGATGGATCCAGATTGACTATGAAATACTCGATTCCAACATTTTCGAATAATTCTATTTCTCTCAAGACTTCCTCTGGAGTTCCAAAAATGACAAATTCTTTAACCTGTTCTTCGGGCATTCCCTTAAACATCTCGCTTACCTTTTTGTTTAGTATGTCTCTATCATTATCAATCAACACTATTCCCAATTTGGTTTTTAGAATTGAATGATAGTCCCTCCCAACATTGTTACAATGCTCTTTTAATACATTTAATTTTCTCTCTATTGTCTCGATAGAGCCAAACAGGTTGCATGCGTCTGCATACTTTGCTACGATCCGTAACGTATTACGTTCCCCACCCCCACCTATCATAATTGGGGGGTGAGGTTTCTGTACTGGTTTAGGATTACAATAAGCATCCCTTATCTGATAGAATTTTCCATTGAAAGTAGCCGTAGACTTGGCCCACATCTTTAGTATAATCTGAATGACTTCTTCAAGTCTTAATAGTCTCTCTTTTGTGGGAGGAAAAGGAATTCCGTACGCGAAGGACTCTTCTTGATTCCATGCTGCTCCTATTCCCATAAACAATCTTCCTTTACTAAGGACGTCTAGAGTCGCACCGATTTTTGCCAAGATTGCTGGATGTCTATATACGATACCTGTTACCAATGTTCCAAGTTTTATTTTTGTAGTCACGCCTGCGAGGGAAGCGATTGTTGTCCAACTTTCAAGCATAGGTTCATCAGGGTTTCCAACAAACTTTATCTGGTGGAAATGGTCCATTACCCAAAAGGAATCAAAGCCCACTTTTTCAGCGAGCAAGATAAGATCTTTTAAGGATTTAACGATTTGAGTAGTGTCTCCATTCTTGTAATCGAAACTAAAGTTGGGATGCTGTAATCCGAATTTCATTTAAGCAAATCTAAATATCTTTATCTAAGATATAACTCTATGTCTAAGGACTTTTTGATCTATACTCTAATAGAATACATAGATAGTTTCGAAGATTAATATTGACTCAGGTCTAAACTAGTTTTCAAGATTAAGAAGTATGTTAAATTTGTGTTGTATACATGAATTTCACTAATCGCTAACCTTGCAAGGTATATCAGCTATGCTCTTCCGGCGCTAGATTCAATATATGTCACGATGGGTAAATTCGATGCGTTCGTTTATACTATAAGGAGAATTATCGTTTTTGTTTTCACTAGTCACCGCCAAATCAATAGAATTACAATATGGTTAGACCTGTTCATTTAAATTGAAGTAGATCTTGCTATTCTTATTTAAGGTTCAAATACCGTTTAGAGTTTGGTTATAGATTCAACTCATAAATCTGAGTCATTTTAAATCGTCATTCTTGTACCTTAACTTAGCTGGATAATACAGTCTACAAGTACATACATAGAAATATGTACATCCAAATATTTCTGCATGATGTGCCTTTAAATGCCCACAAACACAAAATTTTTCAGCGTCCAGATTCAAACTCTCACTCTTAGTCCGATGTTGACTATGTTTGAATTTTCGTTTTCTATTCTGCTTCAAGACATGATATAATCAAAAAGCGGCGTTGCGTCGTTTTTTTACATTTTGTCTCATGATTTCTCATTCGTTGGTCAAAACATTCTATTTCATCTTACAATTACATCAAATAAAGACGATCTGATCTAACCATCTGAGCTGACAATTTCAAATCAAAGTTACTACACTAAGTTTAATTTATGTCCCGATCACATAAGAATGACATTGTAGTCCAAAGCAATAATATCATGTTATATAAAGAATGAGCCTGGCGTACCATTTGTATACTAGCGTTAGTCTACACATATATCTGGCACAGCTACTTTTTTGAATAGATGCGGAGACATAACAACATCGGGGAGAATTCCAGCCATGTTGGATAGGAACTCTGGTCTCTCAAAAGCACGTTTAAAGTGCTGCGCGGATTCCCATACAACATAATTAAAGAACGCAGTGCTATTTCCTACTCCTCTGTGCAGTTGAGCCGATATGAATCCAGGTTGCCGCTTAAATACTGCTGTTGTATCTGCAAAGACCTTCAAGAATTGATCCACATCCTCTGGTTTCACAGTAAATTTATTTAGTAGTACAACTGGGCCAACGTCTTCTTCGAATTGCGCTTTTAATGTTATACTTTCATCCATTTCCACGATTTTTACCATAAATATGATTCGAGATACATTGTTATTTGAGTTTTCGATTAACCACTGTCAACACCTATTTGATTCCAATCAGAAATCAAATCGTAGTTATCTGGATCAACTGTTTCTAAATATACTCGTCAATATTATAACTCGATAACTACCCCAACTTCGAGTTTTGAAAATAATAAAGAAATTATGAAAGACTTAGATTTTCATATCTCTCTGTTTTCTACTTCTCTATAGGATTATCTATCATATTTCCCCATTCTGTCCAAGAACCGTCATAATTTTTTACATTCGGGTAACCTAGTAAGTAAGAAAGAACAAACCAAGTATGCGAGGATCTTTCACCAATCCTACAGTAGGTAATAACTTCCTTTTCAGGAGTTACACCCTTGGATTCGTATAATTTTCTCAATTCTTCAGTTGACTTGAATGTTCCATCAGTATCATTCACGGCTTGCCCCCATGGAATGTTGATGGCATTTGGGATGTGACCACCTCTCTGAGCATGTTCTGTTGGATATTCTGGAGGAGCTGTAATTTCTCCAGTGAATTCTTTTGGACTTCTAACATCAATCAGTGTAGTTGTTCCTAGTGTATTTCGTACATAATTAAGAAATGTTCTAATATTTTTATCCGGCTCTAATTGTTGATCTAGTTTAAAATTCCCTTTTGGGTAGCTAGGAATATCTTTTGTTACAGGCTTGTCTTCAGCCAACCATTTCTTTCTACCGCCATTCAAAATTCTTACATCCTTATATCCGTAATACTTGAAAGCCCAAAATGCAAATGCAGCAAACCAGTTATTAAAGTCTCCATACAAAACAAGAGTCGAGTCATTATTGACTCCAATTCTTTGCATTAGCTGTTCAAAGGCTTGTTTGGTTAATATATTTCTATTTAAGGGATCGTTAACATCATGTTTCCAATTGACCAGAACTGAGCCAGGAATGTGGCCCAATTCGTAGTTGGCCACAGGGTCGTAATCTACTTCTACAATTCTTGTATTCGGATCTTGAAGGTGATCTTCAATCCATGGTATATCGACTAACACTTCTGGGTGTGCATATTGATTCTCAGTTGCCTCTGTCATATACTATCTAGTACATAACAAGATTTATTAAGATAAATATTATTGCTTAGTTGGGTGCAGAATTACATATTATTCGAGATTCTAGCATACACTTGTGACATTGATTAATTAATTAATACTTGCTGGAGATTTGACCGACGATAGTCTCAGTCTCAGAGGACAGGTTTAATATTTGCAAAGATACAGTTTGGATACTATGTTTTAATGTCGTGTATTTTTATTGTACGCTAGAAATCAGTTACTTGTTTAATTACCACTTCCTTGATTTTTACATAAACAGCATAACAATAGGCAGATGCATCACGACTATTTGACAACGATACTATAATCTCACTATATTGCCTAATGTCAGATGCCACGTAGATATAAGCGGTTGTGCCCCTTAACTATTAGAAATAGAATACTAATGTTCAATTATTTTTGGTCACAACACTCTTACATACCCTATTCAGTATTGCACTTTCAATGGTTATGCCTGACTCAATTGACACTACCTTACACTAACGATATAGTCTTCACAATCCTGTCTGTACAATACAAAAAATAATTAGGCCAAACCTAGCTGTTTCATCATTCCGACTTGGTCGTAGAAAAGATCTCCTCAACTATTTGGCCATTTCTCCAGCGGGCTACTGTGCAAAATTCGACTATGAATTTCTTATTTGTAGGTGGGATGATTTTGTCTCCAGAGCCTATCATAGGTCTTTGATGTGTCCCAGTGTAAATTGCAATTGAGCAGGTCCATTCACCTTTACCAAAAAGTACTTTATAAGGATCGTTTTCAACATGATTGTCTGGAAAGATCCTGAACATTTCGATACCTTCATTTTTGTGCGCAACAAGACCCACTGTTGGTTTCTCTTGTCCAGGCCATCTTACTATTACATTTTCCTCATGATGTTTGCTAAACAACTCCCAATCCTGACTATTCCATGCATCATCCTACACCTTCATGAAATGTAGATTTTCTTCAGTACCCATCGTATTCATAAGATGTCATGTTGGACTGAGCATTTATGAGTTATCGATCTTAGCGTAGACTTGAATTTGCTAGGTGTATGATACTCTCGATAGATATTAGACGATAGGAATATAACACAACAAAATGAACGTTCAAAGTGTTGTACTGGAGAAATAAATCCTATATTACTATAGTCTATGATAGTAGATGTCACCTATATTCTTCACCGACGTTCCTTGCCTAGGCAATATGGATGGTTTCTGTCTAGACAATATACAATCTAGTCTTTGCAAATCGTGTATTGGATAGAGCTAAGGCATTCTATGTCTTGTAATTCGACAAGAGTTCAATATATGCCTATGGCCCAATATGATAAAAGATATAACATAACTAATTAATTAACTAGCTAGTTTACTCAACTAGGGAATTATTATATCCGTAATTTGATACACCTGACAAACTATGCCAAGCCGATGACGTCCTTGTAGGAAGAATGAAAGTAAGTGAAAAAATAATAATAAGAAATAACATCAACATAATGTCACAATCTATGAAGACAATTGATCTTACACTTGAAATTACCTCAGATATGATAACCTTCCCAGGATATCCAATGCCTGCACTCCTAAAGTGGTCAAAATTTGAAACTCAGGGATATATGTCGGAGGTTGCATTTTTAAGTACTCATACAGGAACACACATGGATGCTCCATACCATTTCACTCCGAATGGACCAACGATTGATCAAATTGAAGTCCACAGGTACATTTGTAGTAATGCTTTACTCATAAGAATACAGAAAAATTCTAATCAACTGATAACACGTAATGATATAGAGAGTAAATGCAAATATGAAATAAAAGAAAAAGATACTATTGTCTTATCAACAGGTTGGGAAAAGGAAATAAAGCAAAAGGATAATTATATTAAAAATAATCCAGGGTTATCAAAGGATGCTGCAGAATATTTAGTCGAGAAGAGTATTAATGCTGTAGCGATAGATTGTCCGAGCATTGATGTAGGCAATGAATCTAAATACATAGCACATGAGATTTTATTATCAAGCCAAATTCTAGTAGTCGAAAATTTGTGTAATTTGCACAAATTCTCAAACAAAAAATTTAATCTTATAATCACTCCTCTAAAATTCGTAGGTGCTTCAGGTTCACCTATACGAGCAATTGGTATCGAAGAATGATTACAAATTATATCTCAAAAATATGTAAGACATTATCCTTTAAATTTGAAGAAATGAACTACTTAATAAGATATTTACTATACAAGATGCTATTTTATCGAGCCATTAATTTTTAACAAGCTCTAAAAATACTTTCGTACATATAGATTCGACATTCAATAAAATGTATATCTAAGGAAGAAAAAATGTAAATATTACTGAATTCTTACTCAGATGTGTTTTTGGGAGAATTCCCAAAACATTCTTAAATAAGCCGATAGATATGGACTCTCGTAACCAGTAGGACCATTTTTCGCCAAATTTATGATGAATCGTGACAGTGTAATTCCGCTCTTGTTCTATCTGAACATTGTATTTAAACATCCCCGCATATCTAGCCAGAAAAGATAAATGTAAAAGACAAGCTTCAACATCTAATTTCCTATAATGAAACATGATGTAATCCTTAGGCACTGATGATGCAAATTCTTCAGCTGCTGTACTCAATTTCTCCTGTTCAGTAGCTTCGATAATCGCCTTTAAAGCCTCACTTGGCAAAGAAACACGACCAAACTTTTCAGCATATCTGTCCCAATCAATATATTTTGCAAGAATTGACGATATGAGTGCATTTTCACTAACACCGTGTTCTTCAGCGTCCTTATCTAGGGCCTCATCTAAATCCTTGTCTAGGCGAATAGTTCTTAGGATCGTCTTTTTCCTGCCCTTCCCTTCTACAGCCAATATTTAACAACCATATCTCTGAAATATAATGTTTGAATTTAGTTTAGTCCGAGGCAATTTTCCTTTATAGGTAAAATCATCTTAGGAGTTCTGGTTTGTTGTCATAGGTAGAGATAAGCTGTCAATAGTGTATATATTATGATCTTGTTTTAGAAGGAATGAACTATGCCCTATTGATGATGCCATACTATAGAGATGTCGTATTTATTATTTTTGAATCTATTACTTGGAAATTGCTGCAATATATCAAGCCTGTCTTACCATCGAGTGATGATATAGATTCGGATAGATCAGATCAACATCATTCATCGCACCTATGTCTTGTACATATGCGTATCATCATGCGTTCCATCCATCCACAATGGGGAGAACAATACAAGTGGTACCTGGTCTATTGATAATCAGGCAGATAATTTTAAGTATCAAACTACACAGCCTAGAGATCAAAACAAGAACAGCAATAGCATCAGACCCCAAGAAATATTAGAAATGACTAATGATCCACGATTTCAAAAACGTATTGTAATATCCTATGTTAACATCCTGGGTATAAAAAAATAGTATGAATTCTACATCTTCAGATGGCAATCGGTCTGACGTTGGCCAAAGCTCAATCTGAAATAGCAGCGCTCAAGGCTATCGAAATTGGTGGCCACATATTGAGAAAGCAGCTCAATGCCTCAGTAATAGACTAATTGAACTTGCAGAAATTAGGACAGGACAAAGAATATTGGATATAGCAACTGGAATTGGAGAACCTGCATTAACAGCGGCAAGAATTGTTGACAGTAATGGTCATGTACTTGCTATTGATATCTCAACAGAGATGATGGCAATCGCAAAACAACGGTCAATATATTACGGGCGGCAAGACACTATCCAATACAAGGAAACCTCAATGCAAGACTTAATGTTACCAGGTTTATCCTTTAATTCTGTACCATGTCGATGGGGTTTAATGTTTTTGCCAAATCTGCATTCGACACTCGTTGCAATTCATAGTGCACTATTGCTAGGTGGGAAGTTAGTCGCAGCAGTTTGGGTTGATGCACGAGAGGTGTCAGTTATTAGGCTTGCAATGCAAATTATAACCGAGTCGGCACGAGGCGTTAGTGAGAATTTTTCTAGTCTACCAAATCCATATAGCTATCTGGTGAAAATAGACTAGCGAATCATTTCATTAAAGCAGGATATAAAGATGTTAAAACCGAGAGAGTAACAATAACCTTCGAGTTTTCATCAGGCGACGATTATAGTCAGTACTGTCAAGCAATTAGTGCTAGCGCAAGAGTGGTGCTATCTAACGAATCTGATAAGACAAGAAAATTAATCTGGATGAATGTGGCCAATTGTGCGACGTTAAAATACACAAATACCCATGGGACTATAAGAATGGACAATGAGAGTATTTATATTGTCAGTACAAAATTCTGAGTATAAGGTCAACATTTTGACTTCTCGCTTTAGCCATGGATGCTTAACCAAAGGCTTTCTATAGAGATATTAGTAAATATTTGATTTTCGTTGTTTTGTATATTAAGCACTATTGCAGATATTTTTAACAATAGCCTTAACTTACTAAAGTAAAGACCCAGACAATTGGTTGATTTTCATGGTCCTTATGCATCCATTATTCTCTCAGTTATGTCTAGTTAGTTTTTATTGCTCTCCTAATTTGGAGATTTTTTGTACCAAAGTTAAGTTTTATTTTTAGAAAATATTCAAACATATTATTGATTTCACAATGCACTTTGATTGTAATTGACATTTGAAATTGGAATCAATTATACAAGGGGCTTATCTATTATTGCTGTATCTCCTATTTGCATTTGCTGTCCACAGACTACCCTATTTAATATTTCTTTGGCTGATGCTTTCTGCAAATATTCATTATTGTTTCCACACCTGTAAGAGAACGTGCATCTGGGACAACCATTTTCATTTATACATGGGCATCCTGACAAAATACTTGATGCTCGTACAATCGCCTTATCAAACTTGTCATATAGGGATTTGCTAGCCCCATTACCGCCCACGTTACCATCGTATATAAATATTAGACCTGTGGAGCCAAGAGATATTCCACCCAAATCTTGAGATGCCCCTCCTGTTATCATTGAGCTTCCTTCGATTAAGACATGTTCTGATGCATGGTATCCACTCATTTCTACGTATTGTTCATTGTCTGCAGTTTTTACAATAGTTTCTGGTGCAGGGGCTCTAAAAACAAAGCCTTTTGTAATGAATTCAAATTCTATAGGATTTTCGAGCATAATTTTTGTACCTTGAAATGCTTCTTTACCAACTTCTATGTTTGAATAGCCTACCACTTTCTTTAGGATTTTTAGCGTACAATATAAGACTTGCAGCCCAAAGGTCATTTTTTGATCATGAATTTCTAGAATAGTGGGAAACTCATTAACAGTCGCTCTAGTATAGTAAGGATAGTCGTGAGGAATAGATTTCAGGTCTGCGAAAGGCATAGGTAGCCGTCCCTGAACCTGATTATTCCTGTCTTGTTTATTATTGCTAAAATGTAGCTTTTGAACAAGATATCTTCTCCCACCCAAGAAATATATGGCACTATCATGCAGTTCCTCAATTGCTTGGGGCATCTGCCGTTCCCCGATTAATTTTCCGCTGTATGTTATCCCAACCTTGGATCCGATGCCCCTAATACTATAATCATTAAGAAATTTCATTGCTTTTTTGTAATTGGGCACGAATTTGCCGTTTGAGAACTTGATAAGATTCTTTGAAACAAGTTGACGAATTACAGAAGTTTTTGAAGATGATTCCGATATAGATATCGGCCTATCACAAGCCATTGCTAAAACTTGAAATTCTACTACAAATGGATTACTGGGATCAGTATACGCAGACTCTTGATCCTGTAAATAATCGTTTGGATGTAGTTTGTAATATTGGCTTATTGGATCGTTACCTAAAGCAAGAAATGCATATCCATCTTGACCATTCCTTGCTGCTCTTCCCAGCCTTTGAATCAACCTATTAATAGGGACAATATCTGAGATAACGACATCTATATCTCCTATATCTATGCCTAGTTCCAATGTTGGGGTTGCAGAAATGGCAGTTAGTTTACCACTTCTAAAAGAGGCCTCTATAGATTTTCTTACAGACGATAGCAGCCCAGCTCTATGTACTTTTATTGGTATACCTTGCTTTGATGAATAAAATGCCAAGAGTTCTGAGGATAAGTGTGATTTACTAAATGCAATAGTTTTATGTTTTCTTTTGGTAGTCTGCTTGAGTATTTCGATTATTAGTGATCTTTGTGAGTGCAATGATGGGAACATAATTGAGAAGTTTATTCTACCTTTTCTGCCTATGCCATGTACTATTTCCATTTGCCTGTCAAATAACTGTCTACAAAATTCGTTGGCATTTGATAGAGTAGCAGAAGCGGCAATTATCTGCAGTTTCTCAGTGCTTTTTGTTGATTTCGTCAGTCGTTGAAGTCTTTTTATTACATGATGAATATTTGCTCCGAATACACCAGTATAAACATGAACTTCGTCTACTACCAAGAATTTTGCAGTTTTGATCATCTGTGCAAATTTTGTCCTATTTAGTAGATGATAATGGATTACATCAAAATTCGTGATTATGATTTCTGGAATTGACGTCTTAATTATTAACTCTCTGTCAGCAAACGTAGTATCACCATCAAAAATATCGACTTTTATTCCCACACTTGCCGCTATTTGTGTTATCTTTGATAGTTGATCTCTAGCTAATGCTTTAGTAGGATATACAAAGATAGCTATCACATTTCGGCACTGTTTAAAGATTTTGGAACTCAATGCGGAAAAATGAACGTTCTCCTCAGTTATTTTTTGTATTATTGGAATACAAAATGCTTCAGTCTTTCCAGAAGCAGTTGGCGCGACAATTACAATGTCTTTTCCATTCAAAATTTGTTTAATTGACTCTTCTTGGAATTTGTAAAGTCTATTGATGTTTTTTGACTTCAATGAATCTATAATTCCTTCGTCTAATGGGAGTTGTTCGACGTAGTTTCCTTCTTCCGGTGCAGATTCTTTGAAGACTCTGAAATCAACTACGTAATCTTTTTTAGAATGGAGTATTGTCTTGAGCAAGTCATTTTCCTTCAAGTTATTATCTGACAGTAAAAAGTCGATTTCAGATATAGGGCGTAAGAACCTTTCTATACTTGGTAAAGTTTCTGGGTCACGTAAATTAGAGATTTGTCCGTTATCATACATATCCAGGAATTCTAAATATGCTTCATCGTAATCCTCAATTGATTTAACAACACCACAGCTAGTGCATTTACTACAGATAAAAATTAATCCGCCGTTGTAAATCTTGCTACTATCAAGAGAATTCGAAGAATTGCAATTTGGACATCTGTACGTAGACAACAATCACAAGTAGTCGATACCGTGATATATCCCTTAATGAGCGCGAAATGAATTTAATCGAGTATTAAAAGGAAAAAATATTATGGCTATCTTAATAATATTTATGATGGTGTAGAACACTTCCTCAAATCGTTTTCTAGATGCTCCTAACTTTTATGACTGTGATAATGATTATATCACAATATGATGCTGCTCTGAGAATACAAAAAGAGGGAAAAACCATTTTATCATAAATTAATTGATTCTATTTAATAAAGCCATGTCTTTATCATTGGATTCTATGGTCTTTATAATACAACTTGTCACATTGTCTGAATTGGGACTTTCTGATAAGGCTCTGCACTTGCCTATTTTTGTATCGTCATTTCTAAAACTCTTGGTTAATATTTTGGCTTCTTGTGCTAATTGTTGAGACTCGTGGTCAGGTTTGGCACTGATACCATGTATTTGAATTACGAAGACTAGTGATGTAGCTGCGACTATGAAACCTATAATTTTAGTGAGATCATTCATCTTTCTCTTCATCTATATGCCACAAATATGTTAATTGATCTTCTAGAAAGTTGACTTGTCACTGCAATCCAAACATGCCTGGGATATTTATCAAAAGAGAAATTTAACATACAGTGTATCATGATCTACTCCTTTTTGTGGGTTATCCAAGAATTTGACTAAGACAACGTAGTCACGCCACGTATAACATATAATATTTCGCACACATTAGCTTCATCAAATTCAGCTTACAATCTAATCGTAAATAATAATATCAATCTATTCTATCGGCATCATTTCATATTAATCATATTATTTAGATCATGCAATTCCTCGCATATTTTCTTAACATTTAGAGGCCTAGAATTAATATGGGTCGAAATTGGTAAATATCTGTAAGTTCAAAAGTATTAATAGAATGCGCTAGGACAAATTCGATTTTTTTTGTTTAAGGTTAAAGAATTCATAAAGAATAAAAATTGACGGAATTGAGGCCAGAACATATGCAATCTCAATCGGCAGTTTGGAATTTAAAGCCAATCCTAACCCCATGTACATCGCTAAAGTTATGCAAATAATGCCAATCTGTACAGGTTTCTTTGTTCTCAAAAGAAATCTTTCGACATCAAGCCGACGATAGTATTTTGAATGAAATATAACTGGCAATATGAACATGGCTGTCGCTACGGTTACCGAATAGAGTGCTGCTAGTAAAATCATGTTATCAAAAAAGGTGAAATAAGAGGGAGGATCTACTGCGATATGTAGGAGAAAACCAAAAAAAATTGAAGAGCCTGATGCTAATATTTGACACCAGCGCATAGCGGCCCCCATTCTGTCGTACCGTTCCGTAGAAGTACTTTTTACTAGATCGGTAGGGGAATACTTGAAAAATTCAATGGTTATAAAAATAAATGGTAGTGTAGGTAAACTGTATGCAACCTGGAATGGAAGCTTAGAATTCATAGCCAGCCCTAAACCCAAATACATTGCAAGCATCACACAAATGATGCCTATGAGAGTATAATGCCTTGTTCTAGCAAGAAATCTTTCCACGTCAAATCGTAGATAACTACTAATATGATATATTACTGGCATTATGAACATAGCTGTTGCTATAGTTACTAAGTAAAGGGATGTCAGCAGCACCAAGGAATCAAACATTCTGAAGTACGATGGAGGATTTACAGCTATGTCTAGGAGAAAGCCGAAGAAAATTGAAGAAGCTGCTGCCAATATTTGAGGCCATCTAAACGAAACTCCAACTCTATCGTAATGCTCAGTAGAAGAACGCATTACTGGATCATCATCTGGATCAGATGACATTTTAGAATACTATAATTTAGGTTGAGTATATAAAGCGTATTAATTGACTTTTTGTATGCAAGAAAGCTTTCAGTACAAAAAGAAAATATCTAGATCTATTTTCAAATTTTGGTAAATATTAAAGCAGGAAGATCCTTTTAAGTTAAACCAAAAGCTATTGATTATAACGATGAACTTCACGCTCTAAGATACATGATTATGAAATTGGCTACTTTTCAAAAGTATTGTTTCTTTCTCTATTCATGGATGTGTCTTAAGAATCGAAACAAAATGTAGATGAAAGGCAACAATGGTAAGGTGTATGCTAACTGAGCCGGAAGCTTAGAATTTAACATTAATCCCAGAACCAAATACATTGCAAACATCACACAAATTATGCCTATGAAAGCATAATGCCTTGTTCTAGCAAGAAACCTTTCCACGTCAAGTCGACGATAATTGCTCACATGATAAATAATAGGTAGTATGAACATAGCTGTTGATATCGTCAATGCGTAAAGTGCAGTAAAGAGAATCGAATCATCAAAAAGTGTTAAATAAGATGGAGGATTTACAGCTATTTTTAGAAGAAAGCCAAAGAAAATTGAAGAAGCTGATGCAAGTATTATAAACCAATCTAGATCCGCGCCAACTGGGTCATAGTGCTCAGAAGAGTGACGCACAGCTCGATCACCATCAAATTCAGAGGACATGCGGAAATACTATTTTCAGCATGTACTATATAAAAGATGATATGTTCTATCCGGGTTATGTATACAAACCGGGAGTCAGTAATTCACTAGGGTGATCCTATTGAAAAGATCCATAGTAATACGGATATGCAGTTATCTTGACATTACACGAATATGCGCAACCATGTATGAACTAATGTATACTCCAATTCCTAATGAAACTGGTTTCTTGATAGCATATGTTAATGATTGTACGATAGCCATCTGCATCAACTTTGAGAGAAGTATTTATTTCAGATCGCTTATGCTATCCATCGTGATTCTTATCTAACGCGTAAGTCTTAGTCTAAAGACATTCAATAACGATATTGCTATTAACCTTAACATGCTTGATATCTTAACATAATGCGAGTGTTTACTAATTCGTTTGTAGTAAACTGCAATATAAACAAAGCCTGGAGTTTCTATACTGAGGTTAAACACTTACAGCTGATAACCCCTTTCGAGGTAAATCTCCAGATAATCGATACCACTAGTCAAAATATAAGTGAAGGACAAGAAATATGGCTTAGTGGAAAAATAATTGCTAAAAGAAGGTCTAGATGGCATTCTAGAATTACTTCATTTATGCCTTATGAGTACACAGATGAGATGTTAGAAGGTCCATTCAAAAAGTGGAAACACAAACATATGTTTTATGATAATGAAAGGAAACAGACAAAGATACTAGATGAAATTGAATTTGAATTACCGTATGGATTATTTGGAAGACTTTTCGAAGGCTATGCAATCAAAAATTTACAAAAGATATTTGAGCACAGAAGACAAGCTACGATAGCTGCTCTAGAAAATAATGATGCAAAGTAACCAACTTTAATTCATATGATTTTTAATTTACATAAAATTGGTATGTGTCTTAGGGTAAATCTAGAAAACGAACTCCCTATCTGAATTTTTCTATAATAGATTTATGTTGAGGATAGATATTCAAAAGAACGTCTATATTAGCCAACTCCCAATCGCGATAATCAAATCCTGGAGATACAGTACATCCAAGTAAGGAATAAGAAGAAGGATTATTTACAATTGCCGCAAACCAACAGCCAGATTCTACGACGTGTTGAAATATTTCATTGTTATCAAGATTTTGCCCCATGCGAATTTCATCAAGTAAACCGTTGCTATGAATGATATATAGAGTTAAACTACTACCTGCATAGAAATGCCAAATTTCATCTGATATCATTCTGTGAAAGGCGGAAAACTGATCTCCTAGCAGCAAGTAATAGATAGATGTACAAGTGGAACGATTTCCATCATAATTATTCAGGTTTATGATTCTTCGTGATCTGAATGTTTCAATAAAATATCCTCCCTCGGGATGTTCTTGAAGTTTAAGTTTGTCGATCCAATAAGTTGCATCCTTATTCACATTACTCATATTAACCATATTGATGTGTTTGATATAATAGATTTAGGCCCCATATTGGGACTTTTTATATTATCCCATATGGTTTATGCAAATATAAATATAAATCAATTATTGCATGACTACTAAAAGATTCAAACTTTACTATTAATCCGATCCTCTATTTACGTGACAAGTTGAATGGGTCTAACAAAGTTTGCAATAGTGAGAATCTAACTGAGGCTAGGTTGTTCGTATTCGTCTATCAATTTCTGAATAAGATACGAATTTACACAAGCTCGAACCTCTTTAATCATAGCATTCTCAAATCTCAGTATCCAACACTAGCTATTTGGCCATAATTCCCCCATCAAGAGTTGATCTAGCGGTCATTTCTACAACGGCGGTATCATTTGAATTTAAAATATGATTAACCTTCTGTACCACCCCGCCTTTAAGGATTCTGCTAAAGCGCTTAAAGGTGTATTTCAAGAAGTCATTTTTACTATTGTAAACGCCAGCTAAGGGCTGCGTTCCCATTACAGTCCGCTTCACGTCATCGACGACTCTATTAAAAAAGAACTCTCAGTTACCATTTGAGATATTCTTAAAAAGATTATCCACATATTCAAATGTGAGGACCATTATTACAATGGTGTCCTAAAACTTTGTCAGATTTGAACTAATATTCACTTGGATACACATTACGTCGGGATTAAATTTATATTTTTAAAATGGCCTTTAGATATATATCTGGCCAGAAATTTAGTTCATTCCGAATCAATTTAAAGTTAATATTCAAATTTTTACCTTGCAAAATAATGCTCGTGATTTTTGGCAAGTCTTTGTGAAATTTTGTTACAATTTGACATTGTGATGCTAAATCTATTCCATTAGATCTAATTTTTATTATGTTCTATAGAAAAATCAGGTTATCTAATCATATATTAATATCTAGATTAATTGTACTTGGCAAAATACACTATTGAAGTATATCGAAGTGGTAATTAGTATTCTGGCAAGCGAAGATTTTAAAGCTATTGATCCGATTAACTATACCATAGACTTGAACACCAATCTTAGACGAAGAAATTCCTTGATCAAAAAAGTCGGAAGAAGGTGTGCAAAATGCAAGACTGAATTCGAGGCAGAATATACTGATCTAACATTGGATCATGTTGTTCCAAAGGAAATAGATCCTCATTCTAGAGAGTATCAACTTTTGTGTAGACCCTGTCATAATCTCAAGAATTTATTTCGAAACTTTTGTCGAGCTAAGTTTGGGAGCAAAAAGTACTGGATATTACTTAACAAATCATAATCCTTTGATATAAGCTTGTGTTCAAACCATTCTAAATTCTAGCTTTAATACTTGGTTTTTTGGATACTTATTCGATCGAAAATAGAATCTCTAAAATGATTCTTTTATGTTACCATTCTTTCATAAGTTAAATAACTGTAGCATTTTCTATCTCCTTCTTGCTCATTTGTAGCCAAGAACGAGTTTTGGATTATTGCTATCCTTAAAACCGGTAACTGGCGTAGTATCAAATTCTCGCCATTTAAAGCTTGAGCGCATATCCAAGTTATATGTAATATTTGCATATATTCTATTTTTCTACGCATTCGAAAGCAGTCATATGTCTATCAACATGCTTATGTAGTGAATGATACCTATTAAAGTTAAATCAACATCGATCACGCTCGAACGTTGCAGAATAGCTAAGGGCATTGGGGCAATGACTGTTCTATTACTCATCATCTTATCGACATGCATTTTATTCCCATCTGCATTTCACAACAAAGTTTATGCACAGGGAACGCCCGAACAAAAGAAAATTTTAAGGATAGGCTACTTTCCTAATGTCAACCATGCCCAAGCAATCATTGGAATTCAAACAAACGACTTTAAAAGACTGTTAGGAGACAATATTGACCTTCAACCATTCACCTTTAACGCAGGACCATCAGCTATAGAGGCTCTACTGGCTAAGAGGATAGATGCTACCTATGTTGGCTCCAATCCCGCGATTAATGGTTATGTAGCCTCAGGAGGTAAGGATCTAAGAATAATTTCTGGGGCCGCAAGTGGAGGGGCAGTCTTTGTAGTTCGAAATGACTCAGGTATTACTTCTCCAAAGGATTTTACAGGCAAGAAATTTGCCACTCCTCAGCTTGGAAATACGCAAGACGTGGCATTGAGAAAGTATCTTTTGGACCACGGATATAAAACTACAGAAAATGGTGGAAACGTAACTGTAGTTCCAGTATCAAATGCAGATACTCTAATCCTATTCCAGAAGAAACAACTAGATGGAGCTTGGGTGCCAGAACCATGGGGAGCTAGATTGGTAAAGGAAGGTGGTGGAAAGATATTCCTAGATGAACGGGACTTGTGGCCACAAGGTAAATTTGTAACCAATAATATAGTGGCAAGAACGGATTACATACAAAACAACCCTGACGTTCTAAAGAAATTGCTGGCTGCTAATGTAAATGAAACATTGTGGATCAATAGCCATAAACAACAAGCCGCCAAATTATTAAATGAAGGAATTAAAAAGCTTACCGGAAAAGCGATACCTGATGACGAATTGAGGGCAAGCCTATCTAGGATAGATTTTACTTACGATCCTCTAAAGTTGCAATTATTGCAGTCAGCAAACAATGCATTTGACGTGGGTTACCTTGGTAAACAACGTCCTGACTTGTCAGGAATATTCGATACAAATCTACTGGATCAAGTGCTAAGGGATAAGGGATTACAGCCTCTAGAACAACCTGCAAATGCAACGACTAGTTTCCTTGGGGCAGTTGAGTAAGAAAGTTTACGTTTCATGTCAGACAAGGTCCTACCCCATTTTTTCTAAATATTTACAATAATTTTATCAAACCTGATGTCTGTAAATTCTCATGTTATTAGTATTTTAGATCGATATTATACTTAACATCATTCGATTCTGTCAATTCATTCAAACATTTGAAACGAGATGAAATGATACATTTACCAATTAAATCCACATAAATTAGCAGCAGACAACAACTAATTTCAAAAATTTCTTCTTAATGCTTCTAGAGAAAAATAAGTATTCATTTTCGATTACATTCATCTATGATTTAATTCTATCTTCTCATCTTGTTACATTATTATGAAATTCGAATATGATATTCATATTCTTAAATTTTTAATAAAATAGTGATGTCCAATTCCTAGTAATAAGATATTGAGAGACCTAAATTCAGTTAAAAAGATAGATATAAATAGTACTAGATTAAGTTACCCAATCGCACTAGCTACCTTATCTACAATCTTATTCAGTTCAATTTTTGCGCAGCTGTATTTGCTACCTTTCAATCCTCAGAGTGGGATCGGGCAAGGAAATAAGGTGTATGCAGAAGGAGAACTTAAAGTAAAGATCGGTGTAGATCAGGATCCAATACAACAAGGTGATACACAAAAGATCATAGTGACCGTGAGAGATGCAAATTCAAATGATAAGATAGGTGATGCATTTATCAAGCTTGCAGTAGAACCCCCATCAGGAAAGATAGGCACTGGAACTGCGAATACAGATGATAATGGACAAGCAACATTTAATATTCGTATTAGTTCCGACGCAGATACCGGAACATTTAATGTGGCTGCGAGAGCATCTGAAAATGGATATGCTTCAAAAACTGTTACTACTTCGTTTCAGGTGGTTAGTAACGACAACAATAATGGGGACAATGATGGAAACAACAATAACAATAATGGGCATAATGGTCATCCTCATGGGGGTAACAATAATAACAATAACAATAACGACCAAGTCCAAGTGATCTCTCAGTCTAATGAATGTGGAAATGGCAAGTTTTCAAGCGATATAAATTGTCAGAATATAGGAAATCAAATACAGAGTGGTGGACATAACAAAAATAGTGGACATCATGGTGGACAAAGCCAATCTGCTGCACAGGCCAATGTTTGTGGAAATGGCAAGGGAGCATCTGACATTAATTGTCAAAACTTGTCTAATCAAATACAGGGAGATGGTAATGCAGTGAATGTAATAGGAGTAC
>JARBAU010000168.1 GCA_029237525.1 Nitrososphaerales archaeon
AAGTGTGCTCCACCTCACAACAATGCAGAAAATGGTCTTCCAGATCATAATAATATCAATCCAAACAACATACACTCTAATAATATCAATCCAAACAACATACACTCTAATAATATCAATCCAAACAACATACACTCTAATAATATCAATCCAAACAACATACACTCTAATAATGCCCAAACAGACGCACATTGCACAGGTTTTGGTGTAGGCATAAATCCTTGCAATTCAAATAAGATACAAGATAACTCAAATCACATTGAAGAACATTGTACAGGATTCGACACAAGTGCAAATCCATGCAACAAACATGTTGATCCTTGTCTAGTGAATCCCTGTCCTATCAGCCCTTGCAATATTAATCCATGTCACACTTCTGATGGAACAGTTGTAGTAGGCACAGAGTCTACTGCAAATTCATATAGTTCTTCCCCAATAATAGTTAATGGAGAGCAAAGTACTTCCACAACTACTAATACTGTGAATGAGAATCAGGAAACTGGATCAAGCTCTGAGAGTATTCCGGTCGCTGACGCTGGTTCAGACAAGAACGTTCAATCTTTGAATCATGTTACCTTAGATGGGAGTAAAAGCTACGATCCTGACGGAAAGAAAATAGACTATTCATGGGTACAGCTAGCAGGCGGCCCCGTTATATCATTGTCTAACGACAATAGCGTCAAACCTACATTCGAGACACCACAGGTTACCGAGCCCACTACATTAACATTTCAATTAATAGTGAACAATAATAATGCATTCAGTATCCCTTCGTATGTAACTATTACTGTTAAACCTTAGCTTGGCACACACTATCTTCACATTTCATGATATCTTGGATTTTATTGAATCTCTTTTATATTCGAAATAAAATAAAAGCGCATTCTGAAGAATCGCACAAATTTATTAATCTAAATAATATATAGATATGAAAGAGTTAGCTAGAATTGCATATAATTATCTGACACCTACAACTTCTAGAAAATACTGTTCCCTATCAATTTTTTCTGGTCTAACACCTTCAATATCCATAAGATCTTGCATTATGCCCTTTCTTCTCTCTATCCTCCCATTCGGTAACCTGACCATACCATTAATAAAACCACTGCTTCCACATATAGGATTAAAAATTGAATCAATATTATTTATTTTTCCATAATATTTCGAAAGTGTCTTTTCTTGTGTTCTATTGGGACCTTCAAAGAATCTTCCTTTTCTAAACATAATTCTCGGATGATCGGATGTCAGTATTTCACTATCTCTAGTAAAGGTAAATATGATCTTAAAAGTATCTATTTTCTTTGCCATTTCTATTAGCCAATTGTAATATATTACATTTAATAAGGGTCTGTCATCACGCTGGTTAATTACGTGTAAAGTTGGATTGCTATAATATAGTGTAAGCCCAATATCTGAATTCTTTGAATCTTGCAGATATTGAATCAAACATCTTGCAGATTCTATTCCATTTGCCCCAGACCAATAGGCTATATTCTTTTCCAATCCAGCTGCAATTTTCCATAAAAAATGATTTTTTGCTCGATTTAGTCGCACATCTATCTTGTCTCCAATCTTGGTCTGTTCAAGGAAATATGCTGCAAATCCGTCGGCCTTACCAGTAGATGGATTAATATAACCATATGGCTTTTCGTCCTTGATTGTTAATTCAATCAAATCCCTAGTGGGGGATGATGCTATTGAATATGCTCTCTCAACAAAACTTTCTTCGAACTTTCCTGATGCTAAAGGTCGTCTAAGAAAAGCGCGAATAGTAACAGACTGTCCCACGTTAAAAGTAAATCTCTGGGACTGAGAATTGGGTGAAAAAGAAAAGGTGTATGTATCAGGCGTCTCCATCACCTTGTCAACTATTTGCCATTCATAATGCTGCCCTAATCCTTTAGATGACACTTTAATTGTTTTCTCAATATTCTATTTTCATTTTCATAATATAAACTCGACTAAGAACCCAAATGGGTTATGAAATTTTAAAGCATGATAAGTTGATATTGAATAAGTGTAATGAAAGTAACACATTAGAAATTAACATTTCCAACTTTTTGGGATTTCAAATGTACGAAGGAGAACATTAGACCTATCCATCTATCAATTTATCGACTATTCATCTGTCTGTTTATAAATCGAAGGTCCTAAATCAAAGTCCTCGTTCAGATCATAGGATATACACTGATTTCGATCTGTTTTGTTTTATAGATAATCTATCATTGATATAATCAACACATATGATTTATAACGAAGTTCAATTAAAGAAGCTCAAAATACATTTAAACCAAGAACTAGTACAAAGATACACTTCACAAACTATTCAAAAACTTGCTACAGAAATGTAAGATGAGCTAGGCAACAAGAAATGCTTCAAACATAGAATCCAACTAGAAAATCCCAATGTAGATGTTATTGCTACTAACTATACCCAAATGATAGCCAAATAATATGTATCAATGTAGGAATATAGATCTTATACAATAGAAAGTCTTATACCCCAATCTTTGTATCCGACAAAAGAAAGGTATACTTTGAATATAAACGTCGATTAGACTCGATCTTTTAAAAGTCCAGAGGTACTTGCTCAAATCCATATTCATATTTGCACTAAAATGTTAACTAAAATAGTTTATATTTGGATCTGAGCATAAACAGCTTATTGAACGAGCCCATACGTATAGAGGTTGAAAGGTATACGAAGTCGAGAGGCTTCTTAGATAGTATCGGAAACAACAGCATCAGAACCAGGAACAATTATGCAACTGGGCTAGTTCACCTACAAAGATTTCTTTGCTTCCAGTTTAATGGGGAACACAACCTTGATTCTATAATCGATCTAATTATAGGTAAACAGATCAATGTTTATGAATTACTCGATAATTTTGTTTCCTTTGAATGTTCAAAGAAAGATCAGGATAGAAATAAACCCCAGAGCTTAAAAACTCACTTAATCGGAATAAAATCGTACTTTGCATATTACGATATAGATATTATTCCATCAAAATTTAAGAGAAAAGTGAAGATTCCAAAAACTATTGTGGAAAAACAAGAGCCTATAGATGCCACGGATATTAGAAAAATACTGTTATCATGCAACAATCGTAGACTTAAAGCGTATCTGTTAATTCTGGCCTCGGGAGGTCTACGTGCAGTTGAAGGCTGTGCCATTAGGGTAAAAGATATCAATTTTGAGGTTAAACCTACAACGATTCACATACGCGTCGAATATGCCAAAACCAGAGTTGGACGTGATATTTACATTTCAGACGAAGCAACTGGATATCTCAAGCAATGGCTAGATTGGAAATATCGCGAAAGAAGCTCCAGTCCAAATGATCTTATATTCAACATATTTAGTGTCGAATCAAAGCCAGAGACGTTATACGTAAAGTTAGAAGCAGAATTTATTAAAGTTCTAAAGATTGCAGGCTTGGATGAAAGGAGAGAGGGAATGCAGCGAAGAAAGATCACGCTGCATTCATTGCGACGCTTCGTTAAAACAGTGCTCTCTGATCAGGTTGGAGGAGATTATAGCGAATGGTTCTTGGGCCATATTGGTAGCGTGTATTATACAAATAAAGAATCGGAGAGGAGAGAGACCTATCTTACAAAATGTATGAAATATCTTACATTCCTAGATTATGTAGCATTGGAAGCCAGGGGTAAAAGTATAGAGGCAAAAATGTCTGAGAAGGATAGGGAAATGCGCGCCATGAAAGAAAAATATGATCATGATCTACAGACTATGCGGAAAGAAACAAATGCGCGATTTAGTCAGATTATGTCAATGATACGGCATAATCCCAAGTTGACACAAGTCAAGCCAGACGCATTATTGAAGAATTTCAGTTAAGTCAATAAGAGTAAGATATATTATCGATCCTTTTTCTGATAATTGAACTTAAATTCATCCTTGAAGAATTTTGGATAAACAAGTTCCAAGAGGTCATTTGAAGGATACGGGTATTTTTTTATTGTTAATTCGTGCTTCTCTTTAAGATCCGTAATCATTTTTTTTGCCTCAGAATCTGATTCCTTAAGGGCAGTTTTCTACCATTTTAACCATTTGCTGAATTCATCTTTTGTCTTGCCATGTCTAGTTTTCTTCCGTTCATAAGCGCGATTTCTAATTAGTTCAGTACCTTCTTTGCCAATAAAAAATTCAAGCCACTTTATCTCTTCACGTTTAGGTGACCTAATGGAATCCCAAACTCCTGTTACTAAATCAGATATAAATTCATAGAGTTCACAGCAGTCTTGTAAAAACTCTTCTAACCGTTCATCTGAAACTTCGTATATTTCTTCATCATTATACACAGCAATTGGTTTGATAAGATTTTCTTTACGTAGAATGCTAAATGCTTCCTTTGTTTGTTCTTTTGTTACTTTAAAAGATGATAACTTCCGACGCCAATCGGAATGTACGATATCTCTCGCAGTTAGTCCTTTAACGGTACAATAATAATAAAATTCAGGTTGGGTTACTCGATGGGGCTTCCCAGTTGAATCTATTCTATGTATTACATCCTGTCTCGTGATCCGAATGTTGTTTGAATGAGATTCCCAAGATGTGTTTAAGTAATCATAGGTCCTATCTCCGGATACATAGATAGATTTTGGATGCTGAGTTTGAATTAGTTGTTGTCTAGTTAACCTAAATTGAGATAAGAAATTGTCGAATCCTGCCTCTGTGTCAAATTTGTAGACAGACCGATGACGAAAGAGTAGCAGCAGGATGTACAACTTCTGGCGTCTTAATCCTTCGTTATTTAAGCCAGAATTTACTTTCTCCTTGTCGGATTTAAAATCTAGTGTTCCCATTCGTAATTGTCGCCTAGCTTTATTAGTTAGAAAGTACTGTGCTTCTCTGCCTATTCCGTTCCATGTTCTTTCTATATTTTCAGTGTCAACTAACCTCTTTACGTGGCTGCTGAATGTGTCAGGCGAAACCTTCCTATATGTAGAACAGACCTCACGGTATAGAGCATTATAATGCAGTTTCCGATTATTTGTCAGACACTGTATGATTGTGGGATCCAACTTCTCATCCCGCTTCAAAGATCATCCGTAGTAGTAGGGATGACAGATTTATTAAACCTATGTGAATTATTAAACATGCAATCAAATCTTGCATTAGGGATTTCACTCCCTAGACAAATAATAAAACAAATCGATTCAGATCGTGGAGATGTTCCCAGAAGCCGGTACCTATCACGAATTCTCGAAAAGCAGTATGCATTGAAAGGAATAGAGGTAAAAAAAAGATTTGCTTGATCGTAGATTTCAGACCCTCCAATCAAGCAAACCCTTTAGCCAATAGGATGATTTCCCATGAGCGCTTATAGTAACGACACGGAACTTTATAATGTTATATGTGAAGCA
>JARBAU010000014.1 GCA_029237525.1 Nitrososphaerales archaeon
GGCGAGTTATGCAAAATTATCGGATACTTTATACTTCCATCCTCATCTACAAATTTGATATTATATCGTTCACCATTTTCCACATCGATCTGATCTGTCGATAGTGCTGATGCTTTATCCAAATTGTCTACGAAATTAAATTCCCATTTTAAAGTGAAGTAAAAAAAGCGATCTCGCCACATCTCAATTAAGACAGGCTTGCCAAATTTGGTAACAATTTCTCTGACGAAATCTTTATTTTCTTGATAGAATCCCTCAGTGAATCGTAATGCCATTTCAAGATCTTCTGTTATTGATAACCCTAATCCATTTATTACATCCATTGACAAGTCGATCCTATTTAGAAATTCTTCCTTTGCCTGATTCATATCCTTACACAATGCGTGACAATCGGGCATACTAAACGCCCTTAGACGTCGTAACCCGACTAGCTCCCCGCTCTTTTCTCTACGAAAGCTATATCTGCTGAGTTCGTATAGCCTAAGTGGCATATGTTTGTACGACAACTGAAAGTCTTTGGCCATTAAGAACTGACCAAAGCAGGCTGCAAACCTTAGTATTAGTTTACGATTATTATCAGAGAGTATGCTATATTGACGGGCTGGAAACCTGTTAAAATAGCTTTCCATAGAAGGGTGTTTAGAATCATACATTATAGGAGTCTCTATTTCTATACCACCGTAGGCAATCACTCGATCAGTTACGTATCTTTCTATCAAAGATTTCATTAGTCGGCCCTTAGGATAGAAACGCATGTTTCCTGCGTCCGATGCAGGTTCATAATCAGCTATAGACATTTTTTTCATTAATTTCACGTGGGGAGGAACTTCATCGACAGTCCTTTTCTTCAAGGTTTCATAATTTGCGAGGACTTTGAGATTGACTTCCTCTTTATTGAATCTATAATCACCAAGCGGTACAGTATCTCCATTGGGCCGCATTATGAACCAGGAAGATGTTAATCTCTCTTCTGCCTTTAGAGCTTGAGAGATATTGTCCTCAGAAATCTGAGCATTTGACTTTAAGACATTTAATGGTGATTCGCCTTTGGAAAGTACCCTGAAATTCTCAGCTAAGGGATGTCCTTTAACTTTGACATTAAAAGACTTGGTCCATCCAAAGGGAGCCCTGTAGACTTCGAATGATTTCCTTGCCGATGATTCTAGAGATTTCAGGAGCTCAAATGCAATTTTTGGACTGGCAAGATTTGAACTTAGATGAGAATATGGATAAATCAGTACTTTCTTGCTTTTCACCCGATCTAAATATCTGTGCATTTCTTCGATTGCCGCAGAAACCACTTCTTCATCATCACCGTTCTCCACTGTGATTAAATTCAATACGACATCTTCTATCCTTTGCTTACCATTCGAGCTGAGGTTCTCAGCTTCGTTAATTTCCTTTTCAATTGGTTCGTATTCTACAAAATCGGAATGAAGTTGTAATAGACGCATTTGTTAGTTGAAGTGAAGTATGCAGGAGAGTGGGATTAAAGGCTTTGGACCACGACGGACGTAATTTATCCGATGGTTATAGTTATATTTATTCCAAGGTCTGTAAGCATTAGCCAGAGTACTATAGTTCCAGGGCCTTAATCCAATTATCTTGTGAAAGCCCTACAACTAGATATCATTCAAAGCTGAATTATTGGCCAGTAATATTCTATACAAATAAGGATTTTGAGTGTATGGAGATTGTAGTTATGCAATAAGGTTCTTTGAATAAGACCGTAGTTATAGGTGATTAGACATCAAAAATTCATACTAAATGAAGTATCCTATCTGTCTGCTGCAAAAACATTATAAATGAATTGAATCGATCTGGAGCCAGCATTTGTTATATTTAACAGCGTAGGTTAACTGAAGGATTCCAAAATAAATTCCACATCTACTCTAATCCATATTGATTTCAATAATTAAAATTACAAATGAAGATCATATCCAAGATTAGTCAGTGAAGCATAAAAACAAGAAGAGTAATGATTGGTTATCCCCAACGAGCTCTCTCTGTTTCTCTATCTTCTTTAGTCTCCTTTTTCCACTCCTTATAATGAGTCCTACAAAGATATACCCTCTTGCCAGAGTTTACCATCAGACTAGTGGCCATTGCCGCCTTCGAACCACTCATTGACCTTTCTGCCTTTTCGTCACAACCTTGAACGTCGCAGTTAATGCCCTTCTCGATTTTGCCCATTCAAATCGGATTTTAATCCAGTAAAACTACTATTAAATAATTATGGTTTGTTTTTGTTTGAAATCAGATTCGCAGAGAAACCAAAAGTGAATGATTGGCAATATTATGAACAATTACTACTTGTAGCTAACCACCATTCTAACTACTCTCAAGTATTTCGAAATCAAGTTTTTATGCGGGCTTTACTGGCCAAGACTTCACTGCCATGATGCTATGGAAATTATTTATGGTCATAAATTCATCGCATACAGTATTTATTAGTCGTGTATACGTTATCGCAGATGATACAATATTGCCTATGAATCCCAATAGTGTACTTGTTGGTGGCTTTTCAAAGATTCTATTGGCCTTAGATGGCTCAGAATCATCTAGGGACGCTGCACACTATGCAATTGAGTTAGCCAATTGTAACTCTGCACAATTAATCGCAATCACGGTACTTCATAAATCGTTATCATCTTATGGACTTGCTCCGGCCCCTAATGACTCTCAGTTAGATAAGGAAAAACGGGCATTGAAAGCTAAGGAGTGGTTCGAAAAGGTTACTCATGAGGCCGAATCCGCTCACATCACCTTCAGGACAGAATTGGTTGATACTCAATTGTCGGTTGAATCTGCCATAGTCGAGTATGCCGAAGAGGAAAAAGTAGATCTGATTGTAATGGGAACTAGAGGACTCTCAGGATTCAAACGACTTTTGTTAGGTAGTGTTGCATTGGGAGTAGCAACTTATTCTACATGCCCAGTTTTAATAATTAAGTAGCTTGGTATTGCTGACACCACCAGACAATACTGAGGTGATAGCTTAGGGATAGTGTATACCTACTCTTGCTTTTTCTATCTTGATTATACTCCTGGTCAAGTTCACGCAAAATAGTAGCAGCGAGAGTTATTTAGATATCCACCCTAACATTTGTGATGTTTATCACTTTATACCAAAATGATTAAAATAGATCTGAAAGTTTACTAGGATTATGCTGATTATGTTGCCATAGTTTCGCCGAGAAATATTTATTATTGTGTTAGATTAAGACAATTAGATTTGCCAAACAAATTACAGGTAAAAAAGCCTATTGTTAAATTCAAAGGCAAAAACAGCGTTGCAGCTAGAAATGGAAGAGGCTATTCTTTGAAAGAACTTTATGAGGCAGGGATAAAGAATTATCGTCATGCTAAAACTCATAGAATACCAGTGGATAAATTAAGAAACACAAACTACAAAGAAAATGTCGATAGTTTACGAGATGTTACCAAAGCAATCCACGCACCAAAGAAAGTGGTAAGAGAAAAGCCTGCCGAAGACAAAAATGCAGCCAAGCCTAAGGTGATAAAGAAGAGAACCATTAGAAGAAAACTCATGCGTAACGACTGATTTTGATTGCTGCGCAATTAGCTTGATTTGTAGTCTCTAAAAAATATTGGCATGATTTAAACATAAAAGAAAAACAATATACGCAGATGGAATTGGAGTATATAGGTACATACGATGTTTCACACACTTGATTTGCATGGTAAACGCATTTGGCGGGTCGGTATTGTCAGGCTATTGAGAATATTTCAGCAATCTGTTATGTCTATCGCATATTATCTTCAGAGATCGACTTGAACTTTCTTTTCTCATCAAAAAGTTTTTATCCATGAGCAGTTGGTTTAGACAGGAGTACAGACCACAGTAATTTACTAGATATCTGATTTTCCTTGCCTTCCCTTGAATCTGAACAAAAGGCCACTAAAAACTAGTATTGCAGCCAGTGTAGATCCCACCACTGCCCTTTCCTTCGGAACGTGGGCTATTAACGATATTATAAATGATATTATAAATGAGGCAATACTTGCTAAGGTCCAATTCTTAATATCGTGTGGCCAGTTCATATCGGATTACCCTATAAAGATGGTGTACTCGTAGAATAACTTATGGTACTTGAATCAAGTTCAATTTCTATCTTTTTGAAATCAGATGATTAGATATCCTCTTTAACATGGCCTTATATCGGACACTTAATTTTACAAATCTAATGAAAAGTGTTATTTGAAATAAACTTGAATAATTATGATGCAATTGAGATGCTTGGACCGAATCAAATTATATGTTGTTATGTTCCGGCCGCAGTTTTTCATGGATACATGGAGTATTACGTAACAACAAGGGTACAAATTGCATAGAAAATTCCACTGAGAACAGTGACAAGTAGTATTGTCGAGGAAATATGAAGATGTGCATTGAGTCTCTTACAGATCGCAAAGATTAGGTTAGGATGATATTGCTGATAACCGCCTCAATATATGTGAAAGTTTTATAGTTATCACAAATTATCCGAATTTATAGCTTCATTTGATGTTTACACTAAATTTTTCATAATAGATCTTTTAATAAGCATGTTTTTTATACTCAAGCTATGCAAAATTTAAGCAAAAACGTAGCGGTAACATTAACTGTTGTCGCAATAGCCGCAATGGTAGTGCTTTTTGCGTCTGGCCCTCTAGTGGGAAACGCACAAGCACACTATAAACATCACCACCACCATCATCACCACCACCATCATCACCACCACCATCATCACCACCACCACCATCATCACCACCACCACCACCATTACAAGAAGTATCATAAAAACTAAAACTGCGGTTAAGTCTAATGTAGGATTTTCAGTAACTCAATAGAGTTTCAGAATATCCAAGAGTAGAAAAGATATGAAATAAGATCTTCACCGATCCTTTTTTTTAGTTCTAAAGTTTAATATTCATCTAATCTCTGAGAAATTAATAATAGTCAACGCATTTTTGACTAAAATCATTAACTATGGGATGAAAGTTCGCTAGAAATATTTGCACCAAATGACTAGAAAGATCGAAGAGAGTTAATTCAAATGGTGTCTTCTAACGAAGTAAATTATTACCGTAGTTGATGGCAAGTCAAAAAACGTATCTGAATCGCATAGTATTCGTATACTCTTTTGAAATATTTTTAATTGTTGAAGCACGAAAATATTCCTTTATTTTCCTACTCATTTTTAATATTTACAGAATACAAATTGATTGTTTCAATAGCATTAAATACAAACCTAAGTGTTAGATTTTCGAATTTGAAGACTGGCTCGTACTGCCATTTCTAATTCAGCTACGACTGCATCAGTATCTTGAGGATTACTACTAAAGCTTGCTCCGGCTGCAAATTGGTGGCCACCACCAAGAGAAAGATTATCAGCTATTTCGTTACAGGCAATAGAACTATTATTTCGTCTAATACTCACGTCTCCCTTTGAATTGTAAAGCATTACTACATCAGCTCCACTCGACGAAAATAATTCATCTGCGAATAGACTGTTCTGAATATAGGGAGAAGATCTGACAAACACAACTTTGACACCATCTACATTTTTAATCTTCATAGAGGATATCGACAGTTCCTTCTCATGATCACGTATCTTGACGTAATTGCCATATTGAACTTGCATTTCTATATCCCAGAGTATGCCTATAGCCGCTTTTCTCGCCAACTTATCGAGTCGTTCATAAAAGTCTTCGAAATTACTATAATAACGAATTAGCTCAGCTACGGGTGTGAGATATTCTGTTTTAGTAAAAAAGTCCATTGAGTGAGCCATATCTGCGAGCTTTGCAGCAATCTTGTTATCTTTTAAAAGAAAGTCATGCATTAATTCGGCAGCACATTTGTTCCCAGAATCATCTAGAACCAATTCAGCATGGCCTGTAAAGATGTTAACTGCCTGTTTTGGCCATGGATGGTGATCTATCCACGTTACTTTCCATTTATTCTGTTCTGCGTGATTGAAAATATCACAACATATCTCAATGAGAGAACTGTTCTCATTCATTCCTAAATCTGAAATCAAAATGATCCCAGACTTGGTTGTAGAACTAATTTCAGTTCGGATAAACCTTGCCAATTTTCTAAACGATTCAATTCCATATCCGAGGAAAAAGGTGCTAGCTTGCGGATATCGTATCAATCCTATGGATGCTGAATATATACCATCTAGATCTGATTCATGAGATACAATTATGACTTCTATATGGCTACACTCTCTCTTTGACTAACGAGATGATGCTAAAGAATTGAAATATAAAAATGTTTTACGGTTTTTCCAAATCGCTGCCCAACACAACAGAGATTCTATAGGTTACATATACTATTGTAGCAAATCATGTAAAATATTGGGGAATTAGACTTCTTATATTGTCGTTATTTTCTTTATTTGCCCACTGTCATTGTGTAATACGTGAGACAATTTTGGAAAAACCCTGTATTAGAACGATTAATAATGTTAAAGATGAAATCTAGTGATCGAGTTTCTTTGGTGCGAGTCCTAATTGCAGGAGGGGGCTATGCTGGATTGCAAACTGCAATAGTCCTGGAACGCTTGATGAGGGGCAAAAGAGAATGCGAGATAATACTAGTCGATAAAAGAGAATATCATACCTTGCTTCCTAGTTTGCCTGAAATTATTTCAAAGAGAGGATTTTCTATAATTTACTATAAGGATATACTAAAAAATCGACACATTGAATTCATTCACGCTGCAATCAAAGACATTCGCCTAAACGAAAAGACTGCATTGGTCGTAAATGATCCCACCTACACGAAAAGCTTAGAATATGATTTTTTAGTCCTCTCGTTGGGAAGTCGACCATCCATCCCAAATATTCTTGGTATGAACAAATATGCGTATTTTTTTAACACCATAGAAGATGCACAACTAATAGCAACTGCTTTACAAAATATGGAAGGAGAAAAGATAGTTGTTATTGGGGGAGCCGGAGCAACGGGAGTCGAGCTCGCTGGAGAAATTGCAACACTGCAATCCATCAAGCCTCAAAGCAGTTCTAAGAAAGTTGTACTGATATCTACGAGTTTACTAAATGGATTTCCTAATGAGGCAATCAAATGGGCAAAAATTTATCTTGACAGTTTGGGAGTTCTATTACTCGTAGGTAGCGAGTATTCTATCGTAGAGATTAGACCACATTCGGTACGGCTTAAAAATGGTAGTGAGATAAAGAACGCTTTATTTATCTGGACAGGTGGAGTAGTTGCTACCCCGTTTCTCAAACAAATCGGTCTGAAAATAGGTGAGAAGGGTAGAGTGTTGGTTAATAATTACCTCCAACCAGAAGGCAGAAATGATGTTTTTGTGATAGGTGATTCAGCACTTATACTAGATAATCTCGGACACTCGCTTCCGACTAACGCCTATTTTGCAAAGGAGCATGGTAAAGTGGCTGCGTACAATATTTATGCTAAAATAAATGGGCTACCATTGCGAAAATTCTCACCCACCGATCCTGCATCGACCTACGCCATATCCATAGGATCTGAGTTTGCCATTTCTAGAATATCTGGATTGGATCTCTTTGGCCATTCAGCAAGTAACCTAAAGAAGGTTATAAAATTGAAGTATCTGAACGAAATAGGTGGTGTTTCCCTCGCTGGTAAGGAATATTCCAGGTTTTAGGAGAAAGGCTACATTGAGATATAGAAATAACTTAATCATAAAATTTTCTTGTGATTTTCAATCTCATTTCTGATTGGTATCCTCATTAATCAGCCAATGTATTTCCTGGTAGCAATCCTTACACAAATGTTTATTATTGGTGTGTTCGCAACTATAGCTCTGAGGATTAGGATCACCGCATCGAAAACATGCATTAGACATAATCTGATTTTATTGAGTTATGACTGTTTATAATTGTAGTTATAGATTAGAAACAAAAAATGGACAAGCCCAATAATGGTTGGCTATCAGACATTACTCAATAGTTAAGAGTTAGTGGTAGAATTGTTCATTTACCGATAGAATGGTATTAACTCAAGTACCTGCCCGAAATCTAAAAAAATTGGTGTTATTAGTAAACAGATGTTTCGGTCCTTCTAGAGGTAATGCCATCTGTCGATGGCAAGTCGGGAAATTTGCTTCTCGTGCTTTCCTCTACTGTTGCAGTTGCTTCTTCGATTATTTTCATTGCTTCTTCATCAAGACTGGTGATCCCTCCTATGTCTTTAGCTACTGCAGATGAAGATATTGCTTGACCAGTTCCAGTTAAAATATTACCTAAGAGATCGGATATCTGTCCCAATGATTGATCAGCTTCTGGCATCATAGATGATAATCCTCCTTGTATTCCCTTTATTACTGACATAGCTGGACTTAGAGTAACTACCACATCTCCAAGTTCAGTCATTGTATTTAACCTCAACTGTATCTGTTCCAAAGCCAATTTCGCAGAGTCCACCATAGTGTTCATTTTGCGAACTTGAGATAATTCACTGGACAACAATTTGGCATATTGTCCATCATGATTCTGAACAGCTTGAATCACACGATCAAAGATTAGCTTATCCTTTTCGTTCATCTTCGTAGATATCGCGTCTAACTTGGAAATCTGCATTTGCAATTTTTTCTGAGCTTCCTCTATTCTCGGTCTCAGTGGCTCTGATGATTTTATCCCCTCTCGAATTTTATTCCTTACACTCTCGCTAACGCTCTCACCTTGTTGAGGTCGACTCCATTTATTCCCAAACGACATTTTGTGATACCTCATATTTACTAGACGAGTTATTGTTATTGTACATCAAGAAAAGTTGTTTAACAGCTTTAAGTTATTTATTGACTAAGAACTATGGTAATGAAGAGGAAATAAACCTTGAGCCTGATGAGAAAAAATTCAATTATTGTGTTTGCCTTAGATGGAAACAATTTGGTGTTATATTCTACATTTTTCGCCTACCTTAATTTTAGTTGTATTTTCTTCACCAAATTACTATGCAGTCAGAAATATGCGGTAAGAAAACATCATATCGCTTTCAGATTTGAATTATAAAGTGGGTTGGTTCATTTTTGCAATGAGTTTAAAAGTCGAAAGTATTATGATGACCTTGCAAGTGGATTGAATCCTTAATAGCTATACCATATCTTATTTTGGATTAGTTTTCCAAATCTGGATTATCCCATCAAAAAATTTATTTAAACACTTGATTATAAGGTACAGTAGTGATAGACGATAAAAGTTTCAATAGATCTTCCTTATTGTCGATGCCAGTTTCGTTTGCAATGAACACTGATGTCATTATTTTGGAGCAGTCCGGAACAGTTGCTGATGCAATCACTGCAATGAAAGATAACCAAGTTCGCTCTATCCTTGTGTCGGACCCTGGTGGGCAAATTATCGGATTGGTATCAAAAACTGACATACTTTTCAAAGTAGCAGCTATTCACAAATCGCCAGCTAAAATAACGATCAAAGAGGTTATGTCTTCACCTGTTATTTCAGTTCCCCCTGAAATGTCGATTTCGGATGCTCTATCTGTGATGGAAAAGCACATTATTAGACAGCTCATAATTACGACATCAAATAGTGTGTTGGGTATTATTAGTAGAGATGGTATAATGGCGAAAATGGAAAAAGCCGCAATGGAAACTATTAATGCAGCTACTACCTCTTCGTCGCTGTGTATTTTGAACCCTTTTGCATCGACCCATTTGAAAGACAAAAGAGCGATGTTGATATGCCCCCACTGTCAGCAAGAGTACGTTGATAAGGAGGTCCTTTCAAAGCACATGCAGTCTACGCATACATGATTCTTATTACGCAATAATACCCCTAGTCCTCAGATTAGTTTCTCATTAATGGGACTTTTACTATCCAGACTAGCTTGATAAAATTGAGATTATCCATTAGAAAACTAATCATGTCCCCATCGAAGATCATGTACATACAAATAACTTTCATTAACAGAAGTCGTCGAGTTTGCTTTTCGACAATCTAGAACTGAACGCAATAGCTTGGTGCAATTGCAATATATGCTCGTTTCCTACAGCTTCACCACTGTGAACTACGTTTATCATTTGATTTTTTTCTATGCTAAAGATTTTGTCATTTAATTCGATCTGTTGGTTCAAGTCACCTGATAGTAATTTTGGTAATTCTATCAGTTATTTAATACCTTTAATTGCGACTAGGCCCCCACTGATATATTCTTAATTTTACAAATAATACTATTAGAATTTGTCTGCTATCACGGTGTATAGGGATAGTCATGCATATTCTACATCTTAATGTTTATCATATCAATAATCCTATGTTAACATCTGTTTTCCTAAGTTAATCAAAGATAAGTAACAACTAACAAATAATATCTTTTATAGATGATTATTTATCAATTGTTAGTATTTTCGATAACAAACATTATATTCGATTAAATGGATTCTATCCCTGTGACTAATAGAAGTTATGACGCTGTAGTTGGTCCGTCACTCAAGCAGAGTGAAAATAGCAATAGAATACAAGATATGGAGTTTCTTCAAGTAAGATATACAAACATTCTAGGTAGATTTCTTGCAAAATATGCAATGATTGAAAATGATGATTTACAAAAATTGATATCAGAAGGGATAGGTTTAGATGGCTCATCGGTAGAAGGTTTTGCGAGTATAGATGACTCAGATTTTCTTTTAGTTCCCGATAAATATACACTTAGATTGTTTCCCTTTAGTAAAAGGCTTACAGGTTCGGTAATTTCTGATGTCTACCTAGGATATCAACGAGGTAGATTATGTGAAGATCCCAGGTACGTCTCACAAATTATGGAGGATCGTCTAGGTGAACAAGGCCTTACTTGCCAGATTGGGGCAGAAGTTGAATGCTTCATCTTTGATAAAATAATCTTTCATCATCATGACACTTCTGAAGGAAGTGCACTTGAAGAGATAGAAGTTGTATCTGAAGAGAATCTGGGAAAAGGTAACTACCCAATAAGAACGAAGTCAGGATATGATGCTCCTCCGTTCCAAGATTCACTTTTGGATTTCAGGTTCGAGGTCGCGAGGATCCTTAAAGATTACTATAACATCAATGTAACAAATTTGAATCATGAGGTGGCAAGTACTGGCCAAATTGAAATAAATTTTCTTCATAATAGTTTAACTAAAACTGCAGACAATGTTCAAAATTACAAGGATGTAGTCAGAAATGTGGCAAAAAAAAGCAATCGGATTGCAAATTTCATGCCTAAGCCAATATTTGAATGTTCACCTAATCGCAAAAAAATAGATTCCAACCTTGGAGAGGATGGTAATGATAATGGCTCAGGCATGCATGTAAGTGTTAGTTTGTGGACCAAGTCTTCACTTGGTTCAGCCCCTGAGGACTGTTGCAACATTTTTTACGATTCCAATGATGATTATTCCAACCTCAGTCAGGCTGGTCGCTATTTCGTTGGGGGAATTCTCGATCATTCTCAGTCGTTAGCTGCCTTAGTTGCGCCTACAGTGAATTCTTACCAACGAATAGTTCCTGGATATGAAGCACCAGTGTATATTGCATGGGCTAGAGGCAATCGTTCTACTGTAATTCGAATACCGATAAATGACAAAGATAATTACAAAACAAAGAGGCTTGAGTTTAGAGCTCCTGATCCTTCATCCAATCCCTATTTGGTATTCCCGGCAATAGTAGCAGCAGGTCTCGATGGCATTCAGAAAAAAACAGATCCAGGATCTCCCATAGATGAAAACATATACAAGATGTCTGAATCTAGAAGAAGCAGCTTGGCAATTCATTCACTCCCACGCACATTACAGGACTCGCTTGATAGTCTAAAAAGTGATATGAATTATCTCCAAACATATTTTAGCGATAAGCTGATTGAAACATATTTAACAATCAAACAAAGTGAAACTAAAATAATCAATGAAAAATCAAAATCACAGCAGTTCTTGTAC
Organism: Nitrososphaerales archaeon; assembly: GCA_029237525.1. GTDB lineage: Archaea > Thermoproteota > Nitrososphaeria > Nitrososphaerales > Nitrososphaeraceae > JARBAU01. The sequence continues at coordinate 11,934 of JARBAU010000014.1, forward strand.
TATTTCGATATATGATTTTTCAAGAGTTTAGTGGAGTATGTATTGATATATGTATTGATAAATCTTGCATGTTTTCAGACCATATTGTGAAGTACGGCTTTATTGCGGTCAGTGACAAAAGTTCTATTAGGTAGTTGCATTTATGTACTGTAGTGAGATTTAAAGACTGGTTTCAGAATAAACTAAAGCAAAAACCGACCGATGAAGATTTTGATTTATCATCTAAATCGCGAGAAAAGAAAGATAATCTAAGCTATATTGAACCTGAGGCGCAAAGCTCTGCAAGGATAAATCCAGACTCGACTCACGAACACGAAGGCACACAACAGTATCAAACCCAGTCTGAAGTAGAAATGGATGATGACAAGCTTGAATATATAAGTACTGAGAAGAATTATCAGGATAGTGGTTTTGATGGTAATATTCGTGATTCTAAAGAAATACTTGATGAGAGCAAGGGATCGGTCTCACCACTACGCGTTTCAAATGATGATGACTATGCGACCAACCTTCTTACCAGTTTGCCAGAGCTATGGACTGGTAAGGAAATGAAGCTACATGTTATAGCCGACTTCCGAGATGCAACCTGGATTATGAAAAAGGTCTTTCAGCAGGTGGAGTGTGGGTTGATAAATGCAGATATTAAGGTCAAAGAATTCACACATCTGTGCGATATTACATTTATTCTTCGCGTATCTGAGGGATTATCAGGATTTCCTGCTGCTATCACAGCCATAAATCCTACTCTTTCATACCTATTGATATCAATAAAGACCGAAGCAATTGCAAGAAGAAAAAGAAGGTTAGGGCTCTAGCCAAGCTCCAGACCAGCCAAGAACTACTGATACCAATTTTTCAATTTAATGTTCGGGCGGTTATTTATACTTCAAATCTTGTATATAATTGGTATATAATACTGCATAGAACACTCCTCATGCACCATCGTGTCTAGCGTGTTCCAGATTGATTCGAGCTTGTAAATACTTGGCTATAACAATCTCTGACATCGGCTGAAGTCAACTGACCATCATCTTTTGAAAGATCAGATTCGCACTTTGATAATTCGGTCAAGTCTTTTTTCGAATTTTTTTGATTGGGACTAGCAGAATTCGTATTATCGCTACTGTCTTTCCCTTGAGCATTTGCATTATGGATAAGATTTATCCCAAAGATTAGCATAGATGTAACTGCTACTGTGATCAGGACTTTACTTGATTTATTTCCTACTGGCATTGAATCAGAAATGACTGCATTTTTAATAGGGAGTTTGTAAGATAGTATAATAAATGTAGTCGTGTCTAATTTAACTCGATTTTTCATCTAGTCTATTGATCAGTATATTTACTCAAAGCATTTGGATAATTAGAATCAGAAATAAGCAATGAGGATGTCGCGTCTGGCAATTGGATTTGTACGCCAGTAAATCGGATACGATATGACTTGCACTCCATCTTCTCACACAATGTATATCAAAGAGGGATGTCAGCATTCTGTCTCGCGCAAGATCCAAGTTTACGATATATCCAGAATAGAGTCTCGGTTCGTAATTTAGTACGATCACTCATTGATGACCATATTAGATAATAGACAGAAGAGCTAATATAGAATATGTCCAACAATAGTAAAATTAGTACAATCAATCCTGCCACCGAGGAAGTTGTTGGCACATTTGACGTTATGGATGGTGCACAGATATCTCAAATTGTGAAGAAATCTAGGACTGCCTTTGAATCATGGCGGAAGAAGGAAATAACGGAACGTTGCGATTATATAAGAAACCTAGTAAAAGTTCTTCGGAAAAATAATGACTCCTATTCCTCGCTTGTCACCCAAGAAATGGGCAAGCCTATCAGGCAGTCTGTAGCCGAGATAGAAAAATGCGAATGGCTCTGTGATTACTACGCCGAACACGCAGAGTCATTTCTTAGAGACGAAATAATCCCAACCGAATTTCGCAAGAGTTTTGTCTCTTTTGAACCTTTAGGCGTGATTGCAGGTATTATGCCATGGAACTTCCCTTTCTGGCAGGTTATGAGATATGCAGTTCCAGCTCTTATCGCAGGGAATGTAGGTGTTTTAAAGCATTCTAGTGTGTGTTTAGGAAGTGCACTGGAAATAGAAAAGGCATTCCAGCTAGCAGGTTTTCCAGATGGAGTATTTCAATCAGTTATTGGAGATTACAAAGCTGGCGAAGCACTGATACAAGCTCCAGGAGTCAATGCAATCTCAGTGACAGGTAGCGTTGAGACCGGAAGACGAATAGGAGAACTAGCTTCAAAAAGCCTGAAAAAGTACGTTTTGGAATTAGGAGGTAGTGATCCTTTTATCGTCCTAGAAGATGCTGACCTGATTCAAACTGCTCATCTGGCTGCACAATCGAGACTCTTAAACACTGGACAGAGTTGCATCGCAGCGAAGAGATTCATTGTTGTTAAGGACGTTGCAGAAAAGTTTCTTAAACTCTTTGTAGAAAATACGGAAAATGAAGTAGTGGGTGATCCCATGAATCCCAAGACTACCGTTGGTCCACTAGTCAGAGACACTCAAAGACTAGCATTAGAAAAACAAGTCGACGATGCAAAGGCCAAAGGTGCAGAGATCTTAACTGGAGGAAGAAGAATCCAAAGTGATGGATATTTCTATGAACCCACTGTAATATCCAATGTAACTCCTGACATGGCAGTCGTAAGAGAAGAAGTCTTTGGACCAGCAGCTCCTGTCATAATTGTAAAGAATGAATCAGATGCAGTACAAGAAGCAAATAATTCTGAATTTGGTTTAGGGGCAAGTATTTGGACGAACGATTTAGAGAAAGGAGTCAGACTGGCTAGACAGATCCAGAGCGGGATAGTAAGAGTAAACGAGATGGTCCGTTCTGACCCAAGATTGCCTTTCGGAGGAGTCAAGTATTCTGGTATCGGCAGGGAGCTATCAGAATTCGGGATCAAAGAATTTGTTAACATAAAATCTGTGGCAGTAAAAGACTTGGCAAGCAAACTACTTGTAGAGTAGAATAAAAGAGTCATTACATTATATTTGATTCATGAAATAATCGATTATCATAAGACTAATAATCCTTAGACTACAATGATCTTTATGATCGCTATACAGATATGTAGAACAGTAATAGTGATATAATAATATCAAGATTCAGCCTTAATCGAAGTAAATCTTGTCGAGATTCCTTGTTGTTCCGAAATATGTGATTAGAATCCCCTCTTAAATGTTAACAGGACATATTTGATTCAGATTAGGCTATATCCCTAAGAATTAGATCTTATCATCAATTTCAATTTGAAAACTTTCAAGCATAGACGATAGTCGAAAGTCCATATCCTGATCAGTAGAAACAAAGTTTTGAAATGTTCATGCAATATCTTTTTGATCCATGGTTTGCACTTTTATAAAAATACACATCTATCTACAAATCATATCATGGAGTTAAAGAGTAGATTGGAGAGGAGCGGAAAATTGAAAGTTCTGCTCTAATCTGTTAGATTCCAATCCAGTAGTAGATTTGTAAGAGATCGTGCCATTTATAATAACTTTGGATACGCCTCGATTAACAGTTTTCCAGACAGTTGGATCAAAAAGATTACGATCAATCATCCTTCTATCCTTCAAAATAATTGAACTATTACCAATGACAGGAAATGTGTCAGCAGAAGGGGTCAGGAAGCCTTCAAGCATTTGTCCAATACTCCCTGATACTAATTTGATATTTTGAAATATGATATTATATTTAATTTCTTCCAAAATTAATGTGCCAGCATTCGGATTATTAACGTTAAAACTAATCTGAAAAGCTGAATTATTGTTATCGATTCTATTTAAAGCTAGTTTTGCGATCGATATCTCAACCTGCTTGTGTGAATCCGAATTCGATGCTTCCTTATTTTTTATTTCATTTTGTATGCCCTTAAAGATCCCATTCTTTAAACTTGCGTTGCTCTCTACATAGACAAGACCGACTATTATTAAGATTATTGTAAGGCTCCCAGAAATAAAATAGATTTTATATAATACCTTCATATTATAATAATAATAATAATGTCATATTTTAACTAATTAACCCTTCTTTCTTGCGTAATATCTCAGTACGAGTTATGTTGACAATCAGACTTTATGATATTTTACATTTTGAACCGGAAGTGTTAATGTAATCAAATGTACAGATAATTACGACTTGTCTTGAATTCAAAGAATATTGGAAGTCAACATTTAATGCGGATTTTGCTTTAGTGAAATCAATGCTCTTAGCTGAACATGCAATTCTTAGCTGAGCCAAGCTATCTATCTCCTAACTCTAGGATTATGTTTGTGGAAAATACGATGAAATATGCAGCTAAATCGAATTCGACATCAATTAATTGAATATCTATATTCGAGAACATTAGTGAGAATAGACAAGAGTGAGTTTTGGAATCTATACTTTGATTCATATATTGAAAATGTATATACCATGCAGCAATGGGGGCCGAAAGCGACAAGCAAGATGGCGTAGATTCTACTACCTTAGCTCAAGGTAGCAATAAGACCAAGGGGATTTATCTTTTTGGCGATTACTCGGCGTTTGATGAGAACAAGAACGTTATAGATATGTTGAAAGACTTTGTTTCGATCTCGGAGCATGTGTTTCAAATTCACGAGAATGTCGAAAAGCTCAATTATTTAATAAAAAAGGTGGAGAATTTACGGGATGTAATCAATACGAAAATCGATCAAGTAAAATTATCCAGCGAATCTGAAATGGACAACTTTTTCGATGAGATTTACGAAAAACTTGTAAAAGTATATTTCCCAGATCAAATTAGTGTAGAATCATTTCTTAGAACTAAGAATTCAGTGTTGAGATCTATTAATGACGTAGAAAGGGAGAGTAAAATAAGTTTTGATGAATACAAATCATATCTCGAATCAAAGAAGATTGATTTCTATATGAGTTCTGTGAGGCTTATACAGGCATGGTTGTCAAAGGATGAAAATAGCTTGCCCAATGAACTTATTTCTCACGCCATGAATATTCTGATTGCAAAAGTGGGGGATACTGATGACCAGTACTCGATTACTAGATCAACAGAATATCTCCAGTCAGCAGATTTGGAAAACATTAACAATCAGTGGGATTCAATGTCATACTCTTTTTCAGTTAATGCCTCAGCCACTAGTTTTTGGAGAAGCCATAGAAAGATTATTGATCTGGAGATCGGTCAATTGGCCGTTCCTATAGGCTTTAAAACCTCTATCTCGGAGAAACTGCGTAGATCCTTTAGATTAGGTCATTCAAACGACCATCACTTTGCCTCAGAAAGAGAGCCTGATATGGTGTCAGTAGAGAATTACTACATTACTCATGCAAAACTAGAGAGTGGCAAGACTTTGTCGGTGATCCTTTCTGCAGAAGCGAAGCCGAAGGACAAAGTGATTAGAATCGAATACGACTTAAATGACCTTCATGTCGACAGAAACAGCCCTAAACCCGAGACTCCCATTTATGTCCAGGTTATAGCAGAAGGTCGAGTTCCTAGAATCGAATATATTGACGAAAAGGAAAGCCACAAGATAGATTTACTTCAAAAGGAATTCCATCGATCTACTGATATTGAACGTATTATGGATATGGGATATAAGCTTGAGGAGAAGCTAAAACAGTTGATAGACTTACGTCTTATATCATCATACATCAATCTCTATTTAATTTCAGTTGATAACAAAGAAGCAGTATTTATTACGGATAGCCCATCCACAGTTGGCCATTTATCGTACAGTGAGGATTTGGTAGCCTCATTCCTAGAAGCAATAGCATCTGCATTCGCACCAATAATACAAATGCTAAAATCTAAAAGTCCAGTCAATGGAGAATTAATTTTAAGATATGATTCACCAAACAAGCAGAGAGAAGAATATATGATCAGAATTGAAGACATAATTTCTAGACTATCTCAGTCAAGTGGTGGACACAAAGTGCTAGCTGCACTAGGAGTTATTGAAGAAGGTAGTGCAAATTCGAAAGCCTAGAGTATGCTCAAAGCTAACTGACCATATACTTCATCTACATTTTTAGCATTGCATTTCCCAATATCGAATCATACTCTGGCAAATTTGTATATTTTATTATAATTTATCAACATAATTGTTGAAATCTATTATTATGAGTAAACACCCCGTAATATCAATATGTTTGGAGTCAAAGTCATATGATTTAGAATATTCAATCGAGTAGATACATGCAATTTTGAACTTTCACGCTGACTTTGGTTGTTTGCTAACTACATTATTATAAGCAGTTATGAACCAAGCAGCATAATTGTTTGCATGCCTTTCAGTGCCTCTATGTTCTCCACCTCTAGTTCTTAAATGATGATAGAACTCGTGCAGCATTACAAACGGGTTATAGAACACATCAGAATTCATCGCATAAATTCTCATGCTTTGCTGAACATATACTGCGTATACACTCCTCCTTTTTCCCTTAATTGTCCCTACTAAAATTTTAGGAGGAGAAATACTATATATTTTGCTGAGTTGGTATAATGCATCTTCAGTTCTACCGTTTAAAATCATGTGAACGATTTTGGCCCTGGTTACTTCGTCTGGCGTGGTCACAATAGCTGGCATCAGGTACTTAACATAACGTATTTCATGATATTTGCCTTCGCATCTCTTAGCAAATTCCTAAACTATTTTCCAGTTCCAGTGCAGTACGATTCAATTGTTAACTATTTTATCACAATAATAATATGAAGGCAATATCTTATACAAATCATGTCGATTGACAAAAGATTGTCTAAAGCGGGCAGGTGATACTGAATATATCATTAGAACAAAGAGAAACTATATTTAATCTATATAAATCTGGCATTGCCCCAGACATTATTGCGTTACAGATGGATTTGAACCAGGAAGATGTCGTGGCTATAATCCATGAAACCAGAATCAACGAGACAAACAAAAAGAATTCTCAGAAAAGACAAAGGGACGCTCCTTTACTGAGCGGTTTATATCTTGATACAATAGTCAATGTAGACTTGGCAATCAAACAGGCACAATCTAGGATGTGGCAGGCCTTAAAAGTTAAACCACAGTTTAATATTTCAATGGAAGAAACTCAGAATATTTTAGAAAGTTACGAAGGTTCTAAAGTCACGTTAGTGGTCCTATACATCGATTTGGTCGAATCAACTAGACTATCGATGATGCTTCCAATAGACAGGTTGGCAACTATAATTCAGGCTTTTACCCAAGAAATGTCAATGCTAATTGAAGCTTATGGTGGATTTATATTGAAATATGTCGGTGACGCCATATTGGCCTTTTTTGTAGTCCCTGAATACGAAAAGGATGCAGGTTTCAAAACCAATGCCTATCTACCATGTCTAAATGCTGTGAATTGTGCATGTTCTATGATCAAAATAAACCGTGAAGGCATAAATCCCATACTTAATCAATATGATTATCCGGAGCTCAAGGTAAGGATTGGCATAGATATTGGTGAAAATGTAGTAGTTCAATATGGATGGGATACATACAATAGAAATGGCAAGGTAATAATGAAAAAGGCACACCTAGATGCCCTTGGTTATACCATCAATATCGCCACAAAAATGAC
>JARBAU010000169.1 GCA_029237525.1 Nitrososphaerales archaeon
AACGGCTCTAACACTGTATCCGTAATAAATGGTTCATCGGATAAGGTAGTAAGCAACATACAGGTAGGCCAAGCGCCTACTAGTATAGCAGTTAACACAAACACAAACAAGATCTATGTGGCTAATTCACGTTCCAATACTACTTCTGTCATAGATGGAAAAACAGATAAGGTGATTACCAATATTACTTTGAATAATTCACCATCCGACCTAACTGTTAATCCAAATACAGGAATGGTATACGTATCGAGTAATGCTAATTATACACTCTCCGTAATAGACGGAAAGACAAATAAGATATCAGATAATGTTCATACATTTGGTTTAGGAAATTCCGGACTAACAGTTAATCCATCTACAAACATGATCTATAAGGCTAATTCTTATTCTCATAGCATTTCAGTTATAAATGGAAATACTAATGAATTGGTCCACTTAATTCCTAGTAATCAGCAAATTGAAGAAATAACAGTTAATCCATCTACAAACATGATCTATACGGCTAATTTAGACACCATATCCATTATTGATGGTATGACAAACAAAGTGTTAAATATCGCATTGATAGACAACTTCATTGACAACATAGCGGTAAATCCTAAATCCAATAACATCTACATAACATTGCCTATAAATAATTATGTTATGATGTTAAACGAAAAGGGATGAGATACTCGATATTATGTGCAATTTAAGATCATACACGCTGTTTGAGGATGGTCTTGTTACTCTGAGCTAAGACAAAATTAGGGTCAATTCCTATAGCCTTATTATAGTATTTTATGGTTTCATTCTTTTTGTAGTAAAGATCAATAACTAAAATGTGATTATGATTCAAATGGTGGCATTATTTTGCGTGGTGTTTATTAACTTAATTCATGTGTATGGTTTTTAGGTGTCCTTGAATTTGATCACCTTGTAGGCTGAAATGCGGCTAATAGTAGCAACATAGAAACCATAATGATGAGACTCTTTGATTAGAGAAAGGTGTTGTACTTCCATAAATAGGTAACAATTTAGCTTATTGACATGGATTATACTTCCGCCGTCAGGATGTGTATCCATAGAGAAATTAGTACAAGGTTTAATCTAATACATGAAAATGAATAAACTGGTAACCATAAGTAATATTGTATAAGATATTGCGCACCCCCGAAAGACTTGCTATAAGTGGAAAAATAGGTACAATAGAGAGGGATCGATAGATTATCAGATCTCACTAGAAGATCTCAAGATGGTGGCAGGAAAGAAGAGAAGGAGAAGCGTCAAAAAACCAAGAAGAGAGGAAAACCAGCTTGAAGAATTATGAAATGTTAGTACCGCCTTAAAAGTCTTTTATGAAGAAGCCATTCTTTACGCATCAAAACAAACTCGCATATCTGAAATGGATATTCGAAAGTGGTTTCAGGAGAAATTGAAGGACTCGAAGTATAATTCATAGAGATTGTAGATCTACTGGAGGTATAAATAATAAAGTAGTAGATATCCTTGAAAGTAAATATTATGTTATAAGAAGAGAATGGCGTTCTGGAGCTTCATGGTATGAATTAACACACGATTGATTGATAAGGCCTATAACAGATTCTAATTCCAAATGGAAGTATGAGAGTGAAAAGAAAAAAGAGAAGTTCGGTTCTAAAAGTTGCTCTACCTTCTATAACAATATCAGTTATTTTTGTATCTGTAATTCTTTTACTTTTTGTATTTAGTCCTAATTATGTAGCCCAGCCGCCAGCTATTTTACAAAGTATAGGCGATAGTCCTAATGCTGTATCCGTAAATCCATCAACTAATACACTATATGTAGCCAACTTTGCTGATAACACAGTCTCTGTAATAGATGGTAAACTAGTATTATAATACTGTTCAATATCATGACGCAATAGCGCAGCACGCAAATGCTTTGCAGAGTATAGGAAATACGGGGACGCATTAAGAGCCTATCCCGAAATTATCCTCCCGTAAATAAGAATGCAACATTTATTGTAGTAAGATATCCATATCAAAGAATCGTTCGTTATCGATATAACCTAACGATTAATAAAGCATAACTAAGTCGATGGTATCACAGAATTTATCTCATGCATTTAATTCTTTAGATATATTCGTCTGAATCATATCTAAGAATTGAAGACTCGATCTGATTAATGACCTGTCTCTATACGGATACAATCAAATGACTTATAATGTTGGTTGTAATTTCGCTGACATCAATCCCGAAATTCCTCCAAGCTGTGATATATTTGTCAGCTAATTTCTGAGGATCATGCATAACATAATTTCTTGCACTAACTGATTTAAAACGGCCAGCCTTCAACTTCATCAACAGATAATGTACCTCTAAATCTCAGCACATTGTAGTGAATTTTTCTCATGGCTATGTAAGCAACACCAACATCTCTTTTCATTATCTTGTGAGCTGCTGCTATATCATAGTAATCGATTGCCAGCGGTTGTGGAAGAAGTTAAAGACCTCGCGAATGGATCAAATTACTCAAGACTATTTTGGTAGTTTAATATTATGGAAACCATAGAGGTTTACTTAGGGACTGGTATCAATGCTAAAAGAAACTCTTTCCTACTAGAATTGATCATTGTCTAACTATGCTCAACTTGACATCGGATAAGTTGACCACCTCATCAATCAACCGTAGTTAATATTTGCAGAATGGTCAACTAAATGGTCAACAATCTATAATTCCAGTTGATTGTCGTAGATGATAATGTGGTCAACTATTCTTCAAAATTGTATTTGACAAGTGACTAGCATTTTTTCCGAATATTATATATTGGACTGAGCGGACTTTCATCCTCGGTAAAGGGGTTCAACTAGCCCCAGTCTTCTTGCATAGGAAGAAGATTTCATCGACCGATGAACTTTAAAAAAAATTAATGTCTATTCATTAGAGATGTGATCTTAAGCTGACTAATAGATATCCTCCTCACTTTGTAGAATTAATATTACATTTTATCATAAAGCTTGGACTGAAGTCTAGTCGGCGTAGTAAATGGCATGTGTCAAGTCCGCTGCATACCTTGTCATGACCTTGACAGTTAGAAGTACTTTTAATAGTTGTAAGATAATGCACTGAGATTCAGCTCGGATCAATTATTGGATGGCGTGGTGATATTGGCCTGCAGGCAGCGCAACGTTTGCACGTCCGCTCTGGTACTAACTAAATTGAAAAAAGGGAAGAGTGATTTGCTATCTATACTGAGAAATTTATCTATGAAACATCAAAACTTCAAGCAGCACTGCACCTGCGACATGCCCAACTACATAGTTTCCTATTCGACCATATTTGGATTCAGTTTTGTGGTTGTGTTGGAGGGAACTACAAGAATGCGTATTTCCTGAGAAGCTATGAACTATAAACATCAATTTAAAATACTATATACATAAGAAAGTAACGCTCCTTTATTATGTTATCTTTTGTTTTAATCCGAAATGTTCCAAAAGTTCCCTTTGCAGTTTTGACAAATTCAATCACCTCATCATTGTTCATTTCAATTGATTTCTCAATTTGTTCCTCCTCTTTGATTATATGATAAGCCAAATCGTTTTCTTTTATATTCTTTAAATCTAGAGGTTGTTCTTCTTGGGTTAATAACACTGGGTTTTTGTTACTATTATTAGTAGCATTCTGTTGCATATTACTATCATGTATTCCAGCTGTAAAATCAGAAGGATAGGATGTAGGAACCAATTCCTCCACCCTTAAATATATATTCTTTTGAGAAAAATAGGTATGAACTATCAGATATTTAGATAATGTCTCCAGAAAATCGAGAAGCTCACCGTACAAACTATTTTTCTTATTTTGAATATCCAAAATGTTTAGGGCATATGCAACTTTTTTAGGATCGCATTGATGGTTGGGTCTAACTTGAATCAGTGATTTCAAATCTCCTTCGAATGACTGGACCCAATAAGACAAACAGTCGTAACAAATGTATCCTTTAAATCCACCGATATTTTTATTAGTGCCCCGCATATTTTGTGTTGTTGAACTATTACAAGAACTCCTTAAGTTGGGAAGTGATGATGAGATAAAACCGCCAAATGGCCACGATATACCTCCTACTCCTATAACTGACGGTTGCCAGAAAGTGGATGGACGTCGTTGTTTTGTGATATTTATTATTTCAAGTGCTTGACGTATCGTTTCTCGTAGTTCACGACCTGCATCTCTTTTTTTGAAAAATGAATATTCCTCTAATTTCCTAGAATCTAGTTCTGAAATATGACTATAAGGTGGATTAGTTTGATAATAGTTGTCATTATTATTATCAGGATCATGATAATGTCTATCATTAGTTGTTGGCATATTTCTACTCACATTAGGACTACTGAATTGAGTACTAGTTGCATATGACCCCGATGTTGCTAGTTTAGCTTTTCCTCTATGCTTTCGCTGAATATGTATCCTTAGGTTCCAGTTTGTAGAACAGATCTGAGTACAATAAGGACAGAGAATCTGTTTTTTCTTTCCAGTCAAGCACACTCACTTCTGAAAGCGTCTTGTGCGTCATCTTCTTCATCTGCTTTACTGCAGTCACCTCTGCAGTGCCTCTGCAGAGCTATTTTTCCTAAATCATATTCTAAGTATTTCACATGAATTATTATATAATCTCCACATTAATAATGACCAAAAATTTAAAGCACAAAATTCATATCTTTTCAATAAATTACCTAATACAAAATTTCTAGAAAATTAGGTTCACCGTAAGATCTTTGAATAGCTACTGCCGCTAAGTGGATTCCAGCCTGTTCTATCAGACTATCTCACTCTTCATGTTATAATTTTTGCTTCACGGCATTTTAGAGAGTTTAAGGTTGCTAATTTCCAACAATTTTGATTAGAATATTTGCTAGCATTATTTTTCAATGAATAAAATTGGACTGCTGAAGAAGCATTTTGCGGTCTAGTGTAGTAGTTCTAAGATGTGTTATTTGGAATTCCGCTTTCTTTTTGTCGCTCTGATGTCCTTCCCATATGGCAGAAATCACTTTTCCACTATGCTTGTCAAGAATGCCATTAAACCAAATCCGATCTCCTTTAGTCGGCTTTTCGACTTCCATTACAAGCATCCTCCGCATAAGATCCTTTGCTAAAATCGAAAATTCAGATCGCAAAAAATCGTTATCTTCTGATGTGCTTTTGTCTTCTCTAGTAATATCCGTTAGAGAGGCATCTATTATGGGCTCATGATTCTCGATGGTCTTTCCAGTATTGTCGATTATCATCTGTATATCCCTTGCGTATGATAATGGTGCTGCAGAAAATGCAGCAAATTTCGCCTTCTTTTGGCTTAAACGGCCAGCTTTTTGCTTCTTTGGATTTTTTGCTTCATCAGGCAATGCATGAATTATCGTCCTTCTTGCTCATATACCCGAGCAATCCTTTTGGATTCTCTTTATTGCTTCCTGGACTGACATGTCATGATTTTCGTTACGTAACGCGTAATACATCTTTGGGACGTATTCGTCAGCAGTTGATGCCAGGAAACGCTCTACTTTTGTTCTTGCCTCTGTGAGTAATTCTACATAGCTTCGTGTGATTCTAGAATTCTTCATCTTAACAAATATTCAAAAATTACACATAAAAGAAATTTCGAAAAGTGCTAAGTTGACAACTATCATGCCTATTTTTTATTATAATTTTCTAATTCTTTGTATCGGGGCGTCCGATTGTAGGACTCATACTTTATGATGGTTTGAAGTTCATCTAGTTCCCAAATTTCGTTGTCTCCATAAGGACTCAATCTCTTGGTCTTTTTTTTCCTAATCTGGGCAAATGGAGGAGTCATTCAATCAGATGGGTTCGAGTTAGGTTCCATGTCATGATCTAACTTCGATATGTAGTTGTGTAGCCATCTGAAAAGATATTTCAGATCTCCAAGATAATCATTCCAAGTCGTTATCCACCTCTACTCCGGGTCTCTGACATTGTCCTTTAATTTTGTATCCAGAAAGTCAATAATCTTGTCATTCGTTCTAATGTCATAAAATGATTGGTCTGAACCTAAGTAGTGTGCAAATGCTATTGCTGTCTTCAAGGTGTTATTACAATGGCTTGCAGATGCGCCTGTTGACTTCATAAAGGAATAGAGCCTATTCATAAGTTCAGCATTAGTAGAGTTTGGTACTGAGGATATCTTTGATAATGTCGTACTCAGTCTAACAGGCAAGGCAGTTTATTGCTCCTCCAATTACAGTATAACGTATCGCCAGTTGCAATATATGAATCCCGATGTACACTGGACTGGGCGGGATTTGAACCCGCGACCTTTCGATTGCGAATCGAACATTACTACCCCTGAACTACCAGCCCACATTTCGAATCATATGGCATTTCAGAGTCACCCTTTTTATATCTACAGGTGAAGTGTTTGCACCTACTGATCTGATAGGAAATCTTAGGGTTACCATATTTTTCTATGAATTATTATTATTGGATTATATTATTTAATGCCAAGACAAGAACAAAAAATGAATTTCAACAAATATTGTGATCATG
>JARBAU010000170.1 GCA_029237525.1 Nitrososphaerales archaeon
CTGAAAATGGACTTCCGTAAATCCTATACTAAACATCCCACAATTAAAGATGAGGGACTAACGGTAGATGATGCGTTGCATCTTTATTTTGATTTGAATACAGGGGATGATTATCCTGACGGTGATGAATGGTTCACTATCGAATATTTGATACCATTCAGTGTAAAACTGCCAGATAGTCTCAAGGGACCAGATTATTTTACGACTATTTCAGTTTCTGACGGTAAGCATTTTTGGAGACATAGAGAACTGATTCGATATAAATATGGCAAATCTAAAAAATTGTCTGAATCATTAGAATTCATAAACAGAAAATACCGAGAATTGATTGAGATTTTGCAAGATTCATCAGTTATAAATTAGAAGGGGATGAGTCCAGGAAACTTTATCTTCTTTGATTTAAGAACGTTTGTCATTTTCTGCTCTATGATTTGCCGTTATGATATAAGGGATCCATCTATGATTGTCCTCACTATATGAATATTCTACCTCTACTATATCCTCGGAATATCTATTAGTCTGCATATTGATAGTGTCTACCATATATTCGATCTTTTCGATTGCTTGTTCGAATTCCCTGTCTTTTTTTCCCTTCAAACTGAATCTGATTCGAGGTCTAGTGGTTGTATATCCGCAGAATTCGAAGACAATCTTAATATCTCTTCTACCTCTTCTTTTAGCCATCTCTTTCAATACTTCCTTGATTTTGAACCAACTCTCGCCAGGAAACCAAGTAAAGAAGGACTCATCGAAAGAGACTGGGAAGTAGATTTCAACTACGCTCGCGAGACTTTCGTCAACATGCCCCAGTTGCTCCTCCCTTAATCCAAAAGATTTCTTCAGGACTTCGTAAATAATCTCGATTTCAAATGGTGAAATACCATAATACCTGAACTTCGCGTCGGTGATATTTGTCAAATAAAGTCTAGCTCAGTAAATATATTGACGAGATTATAGACTATTAAATTTACTAGTGAATCTAATTGTATCAACGATCCATGCAAAAAATGATCGAAACCAGACGAGTAAATGACAATTTTCGTTGTAGCCAACCATTAATAATACTTGATCTGAGCAAATTGCACGGTTTATGAAAACGAGTATGGTAGTTTGTTTATCAAGAAGTCAATAACCAATCGTAGCAATAGCACAATTCAAATATAAATAAGTTATTTTCCAGAATTTGGATAAGTATTTAATGTATTTGCGAACAATACAACCCATTGAATATTTCATTACAGACTAGCTCTCTTGATCACTTAGACAAAAGAATACTAAACGACATCCAATGGGCGTTTCCTATGTCAGATAGACCTTTTCTTAAAATCTCTGAATCCTACAACACATCTGAGATTGAAATCATTCAACGCATTTCAAAATTGAAACAAAAGGGACTTATTCGACAAATAAATGCAATCTTTGACACAAGGAAACTTGGCTACAAGAGTGCACTTATAGCATTTTCAGTTAGACCAGATAAGGTTGAGTTTGTTGCGAATGAGATAAATAAACACCCCGGTGTTAGTCATAATTATGAGAGAAATCATGAATTCAATATTTGGTTTACCCTTGCGATAGCACCAACTGATGATATGAAGAGCGAACTTGACAAAATGGCCTCCTTGGAAGGTGTTATTAAGTACCGCTTATTGCCTACCCTTAAATTATATAAAATCGGCGTGAAATTGGATATGGTTAATGCAGATCCAACTGTTCCCTTACCTTCAGATAATGTTAAAGAGCCTACCACTGGAAGCATTGAGATTACTGAACGCGATAAAGACTTTATCAGAGAATTGCAAAAAGACCTACAAATTCTTCCAGAACCATTCAAAATTTGTGCTGATAATCTCGGTGTTACTACTAAAGAACTTTTTAATGTGGCTAAACAGTATGAGAAAGTTGGAATAATGCGAAGGTTCGCAGCAATTCTGCGACATCGTGAAGCGGGATTCACAGCCAATGGAATGATAGTTTGGAATGTCCCCCCAGACAACATTGATGAAATCGGTAATAGACTTGCAACATTTCAGGAGGTAAGTCACTGTTATCGTAGACCGGTCTATAAGGATTGGAGGTTCAATTTGTTTAGCATGATTCATGCACGTTCGCTGGAATCAGCAAAGAAAATTGCTCATGAAATATCAAAAATTATTGGTATTGATGATTATCAAATACTGTTTAGCACGCGGGAATTTAAGAAAGAACGAGTCAAGTACTTTGAAGATAGTTAGCAAACATATTTTTAACCTCAACTATGCATGTGTGACTGATGAGGGTTTAAGTTAAAATTGTTATTGTGCAGTTCTGAAATTTGAAGCATTGAATCTTCATCTAAATAATTCCCGTCAGACAACCCTACAATTTTTTCGAGTTCTGAGATGTCGAGAAGGGTAGGTAGGATCACGGAAATCTCCTTTCTGGAGAGTATAAACTTGAAAGCTAATTCGGTGATATTCCATCCTTTTGATTTGGCAATATCTCTCATATTTTCTACCTTTTGCAACGCCTCTAGGATCCATTCTCTTTTTCTACTGCCTCTATGATCGTTTTTATCGAATGTAGTGTCAGCGCTAACCTTGCCGGTCAGTATTCCTGATGCGTCAGGAACTCGTACTATTATTCCGACATCGTATTGATTAGATAGATCAAGAAAAGTCCGGCCAGGGTCTTGTTCTAATATGTTGTATACAGTTTGCAAGCATGTTATATCTCGTGTTTTCATTGCCAACAAGCCTTCTTCCATCCATCCGATTGCAGGACCTAACGCTACACCGTAGCTCCTAATTTTTCCGTCTAAGACTAATGAATCAAGAGATTGATATATGCTATTATCTTGTATTGCAGCCATTTTTGGATTATGAAGACTATAGACATCGATATATTGAGCCTCTAGACGTTCCATGCTCATTTGCAATGCAAACCGTAGAAAGTCTTTATCGTGCTTTTGAGGCATCTCATTATGTCCAACTTGTCTAGTGCTGTATATATCGTAGCCCCATTTTGTAGAATATACTAATTCCTCTCTTTTGAAACCTTTGAATGCTTGAGAAAGAAGCCTTTCGCTCTTGCCGTTACCGTAGATATCTGCAGTCTCGTAGAAATTAATACCCAAATCAAAGGCTCGTTTTAGCATTTTTATTGCGTATTCATCATCCATTTTCTTGCCTCCCCACCAGTCTAGTGCTATGGTCCAAGCGCCGAATCCGATCTCGCTTACCCTTATGTCGCTTTTGCCTAATTTTCTATATTTCATAAGTTTAGGTCAATATCTCCAATATTTGGCGTCTAACATCATGGAACTTGTCTTCTTCCAAGACAGGATTCGAGAAATCAAATATCTTCGAATCCTTATTAAATATTCCAATCGAAATCCAGGACTTGCATCCTGACCATTCTGGCTTCATATATACCTGTATCGGATGGATCATTTTGTAAACACGTAATATTATCATATTCATTGATTGCTTGGGGTTATATTTCATTCTCATCGCTATGTACTTCCTATTCCATACGTGATATTTCTCTAGACTCCGAAGTACGGAATCGTCACTAATTCGTCTAATATCAGAAACCTCTGCGAATAGGGTTAAATTTCGCTTCCCGTCAAACTTATCCCATGATAATGTGTCTAGATTATGGGCATAATCTGACCGGATAGACTCGGTTGATTGATGTTCTAACGTTGGAAATAAGAGAAATTTTTCATAATCGAGTTTAAATCCATCTTTGTATTCCAGGATCCCTCCCTTTCGGAGTAACATTATCTGCTTACCTTCTTCCAGTGCTTTGCAAATGATTGCCCATTCTTTAAGAGCCGGTAAGAAAACTTCTGAATTCATCCTAGGCTCCTAATGATGATATCAATTGGTTTATGTACACAAACTATCATTGGAGTATCTTTGATAACGTATCGGCTCACTTTGGTCTCTCGTAGTTGGACTATTAAATCCTGAAATGCCATCAGGTCATCTGTTTCAAATGCGAGGGTAAAGTCTTGATCATGAATACCAAAAGAATAAGATGTATTAATTTGTACTTGCGGAAACTTTTTACCAACAGTTATATGTTCTTCCATCATCATTTTTCGGTCGTCTAGTGGCAATAGATACCATTCCCGGGATTTGATAAAAGGGTATACCACTAAATATCTCATAGGTCGACTATCAAGCATAAAGCGAGGTTTGATACTATTATTTGAATAAATTGATTGTCTGTATGCGGATAAGTACACCAGCGTTGTTTCTATATATTTGCCTACAACAGTAGAATAGATCTTTGACGCTAAAGTTTGAAATTTTTCGACCGAGCCTGAGATCATCCACAGCATAAAGTCCATATCGTGTCGTAATCCCAGACTTGAATAAGTTCTAACCTTCATCTTTGTGTTAGCTACCTCGATTAATGCTGAAAGTTCTTTAGCCGCTTCCTCTTTACCAATATCGTTTAACCATCGCCATTTCGGATCAATTTTGAAAAAAGAATAGTTAAGATAGAGTGCAGACGAAGGACCAGCTCGTTCAGCCTCATTTTCTACAGACAAAGTCATGAGTGAATCGAGTATCCTATCCTATTTAAAATTACGTAGATGCGATTTCATACTATTATAGCTGAATTTGGAAAGGAATTCTTAATCCTGCGTATCTTCTAATCCTAGCCATCCATATCCTCGACTTTCAAGTTCTTCAGATAATTCCTTATCACCGGATTTGATTATTTTTCCTTTAGCCATTATATGTACTCGATCCAATTTATTTAGATATCTAAGAATTCTAGCGTAGTGTGTTATTACCACAATTCCAGCTCCAGTATCAATCAAACTATTGATAGCTCCTGCGACCGCACGTACTGCATCGATATCTAAACCAGAATCAGGTTCGTCGAGAACAGCAATATTAGGCTTTAGGACTAGCATCTGCATTACTTCTGATCTCTTCTTTTCACCACCAGAAAATCCTTCGTTGAGGTATCTGCTTAGAAATGAGGGATCGAGCCCTACTTCGTCAAGGTTTCTCTTTACATATTCATGAAATTCTTTTACGGTCAAGAATACTTCTCTATTCTTTTGTTCCTGACCCAAAGATTTGCTCAATGCATTATATGAATTTCTCAAAAAGTGACTATAACCAACACCGGAAATCTCAGTTGGATATTGAAAACCTAAGAATAATCCTTTATTTGCTCTTTCATCAGTACCAAGACCCAATATGCTTTTACCCTCGACAAGGATTTCGCCTGACTTAATTGAATATCTAGGATGTCCCAGCAACACGTTAGCAAACGTGCTCTTTCCTGACCCATTTGGCCCCATAATTGCATGGACTTCGCCTTTTTCGATATTTAGTGAAAATCCTGAGAGTATTTCCTTTTCATCGATGCTAGCATGTAAATCCTTTATTTCAAGAAACGGCATGAATGTATTATATATTCCCCGATATATAATATGTGAGTGCTACTGAGCACAATAGAGGTGCATGAGGCACGTATTGTATGTTAGATGAATTATAATTGAACTTAATTTGAGTAGTCCCATCTAATCGCAAACAGTTAATCTAACAATTTGCTATTTAATCTGCAGATATTGATCCATCACTTTATATTATTTTTGAACTACAAATTTTGATTTATTGAGAATATCTCTAATCTTTCTGGCATAACACTATTAGCTGATGTTGGGAAATGATATTCACAATTCAAGACAGTCTGACCTTACGTAGCTTTTAATGTTCCAGTCATATAAGGATGTACAGTACAGTGAAATGGATACTGTTGTCCAGACGTCAATTTAGAAGTATCGACTTTGGCTGAAGAACCGGCATTAATAATACTTGTATCAAATAGCTTTCCAGAGTTTGGATCATCAGGTCCCTTACCATTTGTAACAGTATGAGGTACTGAATCTTTATTTACGACTTCAACTACGCTGCCTTTTTTGACACTTATTAGATTGGGACTAAAGGCAGGGTTTCCTTGTATTGAAGCACCTTGCA
>JARBAU010000015.1 GCA_029237525.1 Nitrososphaerales archaeon
ATTTGATTATTAGCGTTGAGCCTACATATGAATACGTGAGAAACTATCGCTAAAACTACCATAAATGACCATAATAGAATACAGAACTAATGATGGAGATGTATTGGATTCTACTACTCATAACCTCTGTGTGATAGTTTTGGTTTCGCACAACCGGGTAGTTAATACACACATCACATTGCTCGTATTATGCATTAACGAACTTTGTTCCGCCAGTATTTTTATTCAGACGTGATAATATTTGCGACGGCATTCAAACCACTGGCAGGCGTTTACTGGAACTGACCTCTCGTTCTAGCTCCAGTTATGTTGGGTCGCAGTGCAAGCGACCTTATGTTAATTGTCATTGCGGACAAGAATAATGTTATAATTGGAATTTTTAAAAAAGTCGGAAAGAATATTTTGCGAAATTTCTGTTTGATAGAAGAAAAAGAGTCATGTGGGAGAATGAATAAAATTGAGATTGCCTTTTCTAGATCGTTACAATAGCATATATTATTTGACCTAGATTGATATAATTCCCTGCACAATGTGTCTTTAATTGTTAGATTTTATCATATGTGTATTCGATCAAGTTCTTGGGAAATCTAAAAAAAGAAGTATTAGTCTCATCCAAATGTAAAAGTGTACAGCTGAAATCCTTTTCCTTTCACATTAATAATTATAGAATGTACTCCATAGCTGTCATGCAAAGCTAGATTATACAATCTTTGTCCGTTCAATGTGAATTTACCATCCTTATTTAAATCTGCACCTATAGATTTTATGGGGATCTTTGTATTACCATCTTCGGTAACTACTCCTGTTTGTCCTTTACCTGATGCTACGATATTGATGGCCTTGGCATAATATGTTAGGATTATACTTCCACTATCACCCTGAAGTTCTATATTATCGCGATTATTTTTCCATCGACCTTCTAAATATACAATATTTGGTTGTAAGCTAGTATTTGGTGGTATGGTGTATGTTACAGTTTGTTCTGGCTCAAAGTTTTGACTATTACCTAGAGGTGATCTTGCATAACTATATCCAAGGTATATTTCGGGAGTAGTTTGCTTCGATAAATCAATATATTGAAGACTCTTTGTATTAATTGTTGGTGCTGCTTTTGTGTTAAAGCTTATTTGTTTAAAGCCATCAAGGGCTGCTCTTTCTGCAAGCAAAGATTGAATTGTCTTCTCCGTTTCAGCATATCCTCCTTCACCTATGTGGTCTTCTCTTATATACCCCTGTGTATCTATTAGGTAATGTCTAGGCCAATATTGATTTCCGTATGCATTCCATGTGCCAAGATTGTTATCTAATACAACAGGATACTTGATTCCAAATTTTTGAACTGCGCTTTTTACGTTATCATAATTCTTTTCGAATTCAAACTCTGGTGAATGTACTCCAATTATTACGAATCCTTTGTCAGCATATTTTGAATACCAGTCATTAAGATAAGGTATTGTTCGGATGCAATTAATACAGCTATATGTCCAAAAATCTATCAGTATCACCTTACCATTATAATTTGCAAGGTTTATCGGTTGATTGTTGTTTGGAGTATTGATATAACCAGCAATCTGTGTCAGGTTTGGTGCTTTTTGAAACTGCGATTTATCAATATTCATGAATTTGCTTTTGTCTAGATTTATTGTTATGGTATTTCCAACCTTTGAGGTTGCTGCAGAAATGGCTTTATCTATTTTTTGTTGTTGTAATAGATTGGCGGATTTATTAAATGAAGGGTTATTAAAATAGATGGCAAATCCGACAATTAAGGATACAACTGCAATTGCCATAATTGCCGCACTAATGTTATCCTTATTTTTAAAAAAAGTCTGTCTAGTCATTAATCTTCAGAGCCTCTCCTTAATTTTGATAACCGTATTCTATATTTGATTGCAGTTGATCGAAGTGTCATTTGGTCATCCCTCCAATTTAATTAACTGATCAACAAGTGGTATATTCGATAATAAAGTCAATTGGTTTGTGAACAGAAGTATGCCTACTATTATTAATATACTACCCATAACTAAATTAAAATATTTCAGATGTTTTACCATCTTTCTAATCATTCCCGTAGCCTGAGAGAAAAATGCTCCGGTAATTAGAAATGGTATTCCTAAACCCAGAGAATATGCCAATAATGAATTATATGCTGCTCCAGGTTGTGTAGCAGCTAATGCAAAAGTACTCCCTAATATGGGGCCTACACATGGAGTCCATCCTGCTGCAAAAGCGGCGCCGAATACAAATGATGTAATATAGCTTGTCTTAAATCTAGGTAGCTTGGTCATCTTCTTTTCAAAGTTTAGATTTCTCAATTTTGTTGAAAGTATTAAATATGCCCCGAATCCTACGATTACCACTCCACCAATCATTGTTAATGAGTGTTGAAAACCACTGGCCCCCACAGTTGATACAAGTACACTATTTAGGATTACTCCAAGTACTGCAAATATCAAGGAAAAACCAAGAACGAAATAAACCGTATTAAGAAATATGTTAAGTCTGGTTCGTCTTCCAAGAGTTATTGATGACGACGATGATTTTATTGCTTTACTATTATTAGTTGTTGTTGTTGTTGTTGTGGCAATTCTTGTATTTCCTGTGACTCTGCTTTCATCAATACTAGTTGTTGCTGTTGTTGTTGAAGCATGACGATTATTATTATCACCATTTGTTTCCAAGCTTTTAGCTTCATTAGCTGCTGAGCCTGAGAGATAAGATATAAATCCAGGTAATATTGGAAGTATGCACGGAGATAGAAAAGAGGCCAAACCAGCGGCTGCAGATACGATTATACTTACTTCATTTATCATTTCTATTATTAATCAACTCCCAATATGATGGTACTAAACGTAACGAAATAAAGTATGCTGGCATCAAGTCCATCAAGAAAAAAATGACTTTATTAATATTAATACTTATTTCCAATTTCGTTCCAAATTTTTTCTGGATGGTCTTCAATATACTTCACTGGAGAAATCCGAGTATTTGTTATATTATTATATTATTATTCACACTTTTGCATAATTTGTAATATGAGAGGAATTTCTTTAAGTAAACCTGTAAAGTTTTACTTCTATTTATTTTTCAGCCTTCAATAAAGAATAGGTCAAAGCAGTTGAAGATACAACAAGAAAGGAGAGGAATATGACAAGAATTGACTCCAATAATCAGATCACCTCCGCTGCAAATTACTTAGGAATTCTTGGTAATGTTCTGGATACTGTTTCACTAAATCAAGATTTACTTCCAATACATTGACATATTGTGGAGCAAAGAATAAGCCATTTGTTATTTTGTTTCTTTCTATATTAAGATTAATCAAAGTTTCTAGGACATTGTGAGGTATTCCAGTTGCCTTACTCACATTAGAAACCTGATCAAAAGCATTTTCAGGAGTAATATGTGGATCTACCGTTGAAGCTGAATCTGATGGAGGCCTTGAATGGAAGAATTTTGCAGATTTGAATTCTTGAGCTATCAATTTGGATCCTATAATTTTTCCATTTAATGTAAGTATGCTGCCTGTAGATTGATATGGCAAAGTATATTCTCCTATTAATACCAAGATAATAGGATATGCTATACCTGTTACCACTATCATTAATAACATAATTCGAAGTGATGATGATAAATAATGGGTAACTATTTCTCTTAGCGAAGATCTTGATATAATGCCATCTTTACTATTTGCCATACTATTCACATCATAAATGTAGATAGCAACACGTCAATTGCCTTTATGCCGATAAATGGTAGGGCCGCTCCCCCTAAGCCATAAATTAACATATTTCTTATAAATGTCTTCTGAGGTGGTTCAGCCTTAAACTTTACTCCCCTCAATGATAACGGTATAAGGGCGGGTATAATTATTGCATTAAATATCAAAGTCGAAAGTATTGCTGTTTCAGGACTCTGAAGATGCATTATATTTAGCATTTGTATTTTGGGATTACTAGTACCTGCAAACATAGCTGGAAGGATTGCAAAGTATTTGGCTGCATCATTAGCAATACTGAATGTGGTAATTGCACCACGTGTCATAAGTAATTGTTTACCGAGTTTTACAACTTTCAATATATTAGAAGGATCAGAGTCTAGATCTACCATATTTGCAGCTTCCTTAGCTGCTGCAGTTCCACTATTCATTGCTAATCCTACATCAGCTTTCGCAAGTGCTGGAGCATCATTTGTTCCATCTCCTACCATACCTATTACATG
>JARBAU010000171.1 GCA_029237525.1 Nitrososphaerales archaeon
TTAACTAAAAAATAAATAGCTATTACAATACTGAACGCACTAGAAAAACATGAATAGATTAAAGACAATCTCTGTTGTTGCAGTTATCACACTAGCAGCAATACTTCTAACATCGTCAATGACGCATGTTAGTCCAGTGATAGCAAAAAGCACCACACACAAAGGCGGAACCAGCGGTAGTAGTGGAACCAGCGGTAGTAGTGGAACCAGCGGTAGTAGTGGAACCAGCGGTAGTAGTGGAACCAGCGGTAGTAGTGGAACCAGCAGCGGAAGCAGTAGCAGTAGTAGCTCATCTAAGAGTGACTATGAATCATTTCAGAAATGCCTCTCCGATGCAGCATCAAGTGGCGGTTCTGCAACCAAATCGCAAATAAGAAGTTGCTTTGACTCTACTTATGGCGGTGGTAGCAGCGGTGGTAGCAGCGGAGGTAGCGGTGGTAGCAGCGGAGGTAGCGGTGGTAGCTCAGGCGCGTAGTAACAGAACAGAGTATTATATAGCGAGATTAAAACTAAGAGATAGTTCTACATCTTATCCCTTTTTTCGTTTCTTTAAACTTAATGATCGTAGGTTGTCATGATTTTTAATTTGTATCAAATCGAAAAATGATTTAATCCATAGGGTAATACGAGGGCTAAAGGAAAATTCTGAGATATGCTATAATGATTCCACTGGTTATTATCGCCAGCAAAATTGAATCAATCTATAGGACCAAGGATCGTAAGAATTTGACAACGAAATTAGAAATGGTTAGTAGACTGAATAATCCAAACTGTCTGCAAGATTTAGTTCAAAGAGATGGATGTTATAAGATGTCAAGATATAATATGGAAATGAATCAATCAACTGAACAAAATGCTAGCCTTTGAAAAGTCATCGGACTTGATACCGACTATATGACTACAGCAGTAAGTCTTAATATTTCGAATTCTTTAGACAACCGTAACTGAAGGGATTTATAGTCATACCAAACAACGTCTGCCAACTAACAAGTGAACGCAATTACCGAAATAGATGTTGCTCTTAATAAAGTTCAAAAATTACGAGCCAAGGTTGAGATTGTCGAATTCCCAGACAATATCTTTCCCTTACTTGGGGCCGACCCAGTCGACGACCATTCATCTGGATGTAGAAGTTCATTGATTCGCAGGGTAAATTCATCATTAGTAAATACGACATTGAGACTGCCTATAAATAAACCAAGACTTGGAATGCATAAAAATACACTGGATAACACCAAGAACTGATCTTGGTTTGATTAAGTAATAGTGTTGTCCTCACGCAGAGTTCAGTTTAATAAAGACGAAATAGAACGAATAGCTGACGCTTTACGATTTACGGTGGCATGCTTAGGAATCGAAGCGCGATATTCAAATGAACACATGAAAATACTTTAAAAAAAGTAGAAATATTTTTATCTGAGAAGTAAGGTTGCAACACAACTGGCTGGTAGTTGATTATATCTTTAAATGACAGAAGTTTACTGTCCAGGCAGGCAAAGGTGCTTGGAATATAATTGTAAACCATGTACCGCTATTTTTACATCTGCATATGCATATAATTCTATTTTTAGTAATCCAAATTCACGACATCAACGTCAAATCCAAATTAAGAAATGTCATATCAACCGCTAAATTCTTAATACATTTGGATAGCGAGGTAGTGAGAATTTTATATTTGAATGACAACAACAAATTAGTATCCATGTATTTAACCTTCCTGATTATTCACCCATAGTCGTTCGCATGGCTGCTAAAGATTTGTGAATTACTTAACAGAAAATAAATTCGGGTGAGACATTATGAGGGCAGTCATACTATATTGTGATAGTAACTAAATTTCACACGTACATGTCTATTTATGTTTGCTTATCACAATCTAAATATCAAATTAGTAAAGAAAGATATTTTTATGAGGATATTGAAAAGTATAATGGATTACCAAAGAAATGATGACCGATGACGACATACTTGAAATGCTGCCTAGACGGCATGCAGATTTGCCGATTAAAGACATTACAAAAAGAATGGACAATCTGATTCTAAGGAGAAAGGTACGGATTGTATTGGATGATTTTGAGGAACCTTGGTATTTTCGAAATGAAGAAAAAGAAAGGAAGTAAGCATACAAGTTGCTCCCAATCAAAACTTATTATAGAGAATTGCTATTCAGTTGTCACAATATGATATTTGCATACACTTATTTTAATAGTCATGAAGGTATATCAAGTGATATCTCATGACGAAGAACAACAGACAATAGGTGTATTCTCTACCATCGATCTTGCCAAATTGGCCATAAGAAGTAGATGGAATGTATTAATGAAATCTGATAACTACGTTAAACCTTTTGATGCTTTAATGAGTATCGAAGAATTAGAATTGGATAACTCAAATTATGAAACTGCAAACGTGATTTATTTTGACTATGGTTATGATCAAGGATTGATTCAACGTAAAAATGCTAAATTATTGAATAGAAAGAGAGGGCGACAAAAATTCGTAAACGAGATGCATATCATAAATTTATTCCTAACACTACGCAAAGTAATTGTCAAGAATTGGAGCATTCTCCTGGATTGACCCTATGCAGAATAGATCCAGTAGATGATGTTTTATGATTAGCTCACAATACTTTGAAATTATATGGATCAAATTAGATCTGATTGAATCGGGTACTAAAGAAGAACGAGAAAAACGTTCGTTTTTCCAGTTAGACGACAATACAAATCCTGATATCTGAAGTAAATCTATTCATAATTGCAATCGTAATCATTACCATACCAAGTCTATCAGAACGTCCAGAGATTTAAATAATTTTATATCGACAATCGAGAAGTATCCTTATTTTTAATAGCATTTTGTAAGTTCTAATATACGATGGCAATCCACATCCACTTTATGGGATGAAAATATGTCGTACTCCAAGCAATACATCACGAGACTAATTGTTATTGGTATAATAATCGTGATAACTTGAAAAAGCAATCGTACTTTGATTAGATACCTTCAATTGATATATCTTATTATTACCACGTTAAACAGAATCGAACTCTGAATTATAGGAATTACTAAACGCACCGCACATATTCAAAATTACCGTCTGCAAGTATTGCCTGCCAAAAATTGGTATTAACTCATGGCGTTATCAAATTACAACAAGGACACTCATTTTCTTTCGTTCAGCACATAATAGATGTTCTAAAATGAGAAACTGGTTACGCAATATATAAAATACTCCTGAATATTATAGTTCTAATGTGAGTTCCTCAGGAGCGGATCCCAAAAAAGGCGAGATAAGAGTATTTCAGGAAGATTGTGCTGAAGATAAACTAAAAAATGGAATTCTTACTTTAACAAATCTAAGAATCATCTTTGAGAAAACAGAAGGAAAGATGGCTACATTGTCAAAAAAGGTTGAGGGAGTCCTTCTCGATCTACCTCTTGACAAAATATCTTCGGTTAAATCTGAAGGTTTTATCATCAAGAAAGTCGTGGTCACCACAATTGATGGTAAGCCATTTAAATTTGGCGTTTTTAACATCCATAAATGGGTAAAGCTTATAGAAGAACAGAAGGAAATATACATGAAAATAAAAAATCAGCCAAAAGATTCGTCAGATGAATAGTCAATAATGGTAGATCACCTGGTTACCTCCATGTCACCTCTATAGTATCTAACCTCCATGATTGTTGTGTAGCCGCCTTTTCCACATCGATCCTGTTCCCTGTTGAAATGTGATCAATTGTACCAGTCCAGGCAATTTGTGTACCATTATCTCCAGCGTAATGTATAGGGCAGATGATTGCCTTGCTTGACAGTCTCCTACAAGCTTCGCGTAACATATATCCAAGTCGTTTATTAGCAGCTACTCCTCCAACGATTAAAACCTCCTTCTTGTTAGTAAATGAAAGTGCCCTTTCTACAGCCTCAGTTAGAATTGCAAATGATGTTTCTTGCAAAGAGTAACATACATCTGCCAACTCGATATTCTTACCATTTCCTAGTTCTTTGGCAGCAGTAAGTAATCCAGAGAGGGAAACATCATTTCCCTTTATAATGTAGGGTAAAGGGAAGTAGTTTTTTGATGACTGGTTTGCAAGCTGCTCTATGACAGAGCCGCAAGGTGAAGCGAATCCCATTGCTCTGCCGAATTGGTCTAGCAACTGTCCTAGAGTAATATCAAGAGTCTCACCGAATACTCTCCATTTTTTGTTATTAAAGCCGAGGATCATTGTATGTCCTCCCGAGACAAGCAGAACCAATGGATCAATCGAATTCGTTAACACTATTCCTAATTCTACGTGTCCCAGTGCATGATTAACAGGCACAAGCGATTTGTTGTAGAATGCTGCGATTGCACGTGCTAGTACGGCTCCTACTCTGAGACATGGACCTAAACCTGGTCCGGCAGAGTATGCAATTAAATCTAGCTCGGATGCTTTGATTCCAGAATCATTCAATGATTTTTTCAATATGTGCGGGGCTTTGTCGCAGTGATGTCGGGAGGCTTCACGTGGATGTATGCCAGATCCTGTTGGAGCTTTGTAAACAGCTCGGGCATCAGACAATATCTCGCATTTGCTCCTATTGCCAACTCTCTGCAAATCAACTTTAATCACCGAACATCCGATAGTGTGAGCAGTGCTTTCTATACCCAGAGTATACACATAGTATCATCTCCTACTCGCAGCTGAGACCAATTTTATAACATCTCTGTGTTTTAGTAAATACTCAGCACCTAATCTTTGTTTCTTACGCGCATCGACGGCGTAAAGAAAACTTTTTGCAAGATCTGCATGTATCTTCACTGCCAAATCTTTAGGGGTTGAACCCTCCGGAAGTAGATATGTATCAGGTAAAATATTGCCCTTTTTGTCAGTTAATTTGAATTCATCTTCGACAGGGAATACAGCGATCAATTTCAATGATTCAAAACACAATTTATCTAAAGCATCTTGCACACCAGTAGAACCATACTTTTTGAAAAGCAGGTTTATGGTATTTAGGACCTTCATTTGCTGATCGGTTAGATTTGCATTGGGCCTAACTTCAAATGCATGATCACCAGGTAGGTAATGCAAGATTTTGTTCTTTGCGGCTCGTTTGAGTAATACCTCAGCTTCTGCTGCACATGGAATGATATTATCGTACCCTTTATCCCGCATAGTAGAAATATTTGCCCCGGTGGATGAGATGTCTATTTTATTTGCGGCAATTATCGTTGGCTTGGATAAAATCCGCACATTTTTGCTAAATTTCAAAATGTCTTCTTCATCCCATATTACAGGCTTCTTGTTATCTAAATTAGACTGGTGAATTGCTTTTGTTATATGAATATCGCTAATTGATAACCCTGATAGTCTTTTTGCAAGTAGAACATCAATCTTCTGACCTTTGTTTTCAGCCTCCCTCGCAAACTTGTTCCACTCTTTACCTACAATGGAACAAAGCCATTGATCAAATTCTTCCTCTACAAATTTAATATCGTACAGGGGATCAGCTGATCCTGCACCAACTGGTCTGCCTTCGGCATCTGTGGAACCAGAAGCATCTACTACATGGATTAGCGCATCTGCCTGACGAGAATCATCCAAAAACTTATTCCCTACGCCTTTGCCAAGATGGGCACCAGGCACTAATCCTGCAATATCTATTACCTTTATTGGGACAAACCTTATACCATCCACACAAACCGAATGAATAGGGTTGTCCATAACTTCAAATTCCTTGCATACGCATTCAATCCTAACATAAGCAACGCCCACATTCGGTTCTATTGTAGTAAACGGATAATTGGCAGTCTGTACGCTAAGATCTGTCACAGCATTGAAAAATGTAGATTTACCAACGTTGGATTTACCTATTATACCGACAAGCATATCTATAATCGATAATAATGTCTTAATAAATCTAGTCGGTTAGCCGTGCTTTGTGAATATCTAGGATTAAGTGTAAATACATTTTTAGTCGCTGGCATATTCAGCGATCTGAAAGCGAGCTACTCTTTTCCTAGTATCTTATTTAGAAAATTTAATAATATGTGAAATCTTTTGTCAGAATTTTGCATATATTCTTCTATTGGGTAACTTTCGGATCGCGAAATTCCGATCGTTTGCAATACCTCCACAATATTTAATCAGAAAAGTGGAGGAAGAGACATGTATATGGAAATACCACTTTTTTAATATATGTATAGTATGTTATTCATCGCTTTAACAATAAGATCAATACCAACTTAATGTTTTTATCCTGCCTCCTGAAGTTGTGAATGGGGGATCCTACCATGGCCGGAATTATCGGAGTATCCAGTCTGGATACAAAATCAAATGCTAATGTGGTGTATGTCCTGGCTCATTCAATGCGTATGCTTCAGCACAGGGGCAAGGCCTACTGGAAGATCTCTTCAAAAGATGAATCCATAGATGGTCATGGGTCTCTACCTACGGATGAATATTTGCTGAAGTTTGCTGGGCTCGAAAAATTGTCAGGCAATATAGGACTTGGGTACCTATCTAAACGCTATCCACAGTTTCAAA
>JARBAU010000172.1 GCA_029237525.1 Nitrososphaerales archaeon
ATAAGTACAATTATTGTACCAGCAAAGCTTCTTGACAAAGTTAGTTCAGATTTGAAAGGTCAAGGCTTAGGAATTGACAATCAATATCCATTTAAAAGTCTGCGTGGAGGCGGTGGAACAACTGGAGGAGATAAGAACCAAGTAATGTTAGTATTGACAAGTTCAGGAAAGAGCCTAAATGATGTTATATCAGCTTTGAATAAAGTAGTACCTACTTTGGGATATTCATAAAAAAATAAAACAAAAATTGTAGCCAATGGGATAATAAAACTAACTCTTTTTTTCTGATAACCTAAATTATAAGAAGAAGCTTGAAATGTCTATGTGAAAGCCCATATCACATAATGACTAGTTGAAATAGACTTGAATAACGGATTGCATACACTATTTTTGTAATTGTTACCGTTCTAGGAATATGGTATATGGGTGAGTACTACCACTATTAAGACTGAAGATACAGATATTGCTCAAATCAGATAATATTATATCAACTATCTTCTTTTGTATAGAAGATAGGGAGTTTCTATTAAGAAGATTGATCTAGTGAGTAGCCAAGTCATGAGAGTATGAAGCATAACATGGGACTAATTGAGACATAAATAACATCATGATTCTTGTTGTTTGCTACGTATTATCCTGCAGACGAATTCTTGAAAAAATGTGACTATAGCCCCTGTTTCGGTGCTAAGTCAACCCGTGTTTCGGTTCTAAACAGCAATCAGTCATCTGACCCAGCTGCGGCTGCGGCTGCTGCTGCACCGCCACCGGCTGCGGCTGCTGAAGCTGCGCTATCGCCAGCAGCGGCTGCGGCTGCTGCTGCACCGCCACCGGCTGCGGCTGCTGAAGCTGCGCTATCGCCAGCAGCGGCTGCGGCTGCTGCTGCACCGCCATCATGATGATGGTGATTATGATGACCGTAATAATAATAACCTTTATGTGCGAACGCGGACTGCTGGTCTGACATTGAGGTCGTGATTAGCAATAGAGCTATTGTCGCTATTACTACTCCTGAAATAATATGAATACTATTCATACCTACTGAATCTATAATAGATAGTGATATTCGAAGATTACGAACATAAATTACAAACTCTTGGTCTGTAATTATTGTCTAGAAGATTATAAACAATAAATTTAATATATCGGATATATTAACCCAGCCAACATAATTATGTCGGAAAATTACATCTTCTATTCACATTATGAAATGCATTACATTAAAAAGATTTCCTAATCGAGATCGAACGTAGACTGATCCATAGTATATTTGGACAATGTAGTAAGTATGTCTGTGATGAGACGCATCAAAACAATGGAATAGATAAGCACGATATCATCGTATTACGGGTACAGCTCCACAAAGAATCCTAGAGTTTACGAATCTTAAAAGATGGATTAATAATATCACACGAATATTGCTGGGCTTTTCTAACTAAGACCTGCGGTTGTATGAATTCGACTCTCAGACTTTGCAGCCAGATCCTCTGCACCTGTTAGATGTAGTAATACAAAACCAAGGCTACTCATATCAGCATCAGTAGAGTCACAACTACATAAGGCTATAATACCTATTTGTTTAGAAGGAATAAAGCCTACAAATGCATTCCAACCATTGATTGCTCCCGTATGAGTTATGATCTCTGTTCCAAGATTGGTAAGTACACGCCATCCTAATCCTCTGTATTCGCTGTAATTCATAGGATTTACAATTATAGATGGATGTCGTATTAATTGCTGCAATTGGATCGCCTCTTTTAGTTTAGTATGAATCAAACCCAAATTAGCAGATACATATTTTAGCATATCGGGAGCAGTAGAACGAAAAGCTCCAGAATCTGCCAATATTTTGGGTATTATCGGAGTAGTGATTTCTTTTCCACCTCTATGACCGGCTGGAAATCTATTATCCATTTCATTCTGTGGAAGATTAATTTTGGTATCATTCATTCCTATCACATCTAGAATTCTATCTTTAACTAGTCGTTCATATGGAACGCCTGCTTTTAGTGATAATATGTGTCCGAGTAATCCAATGCCAAAACTAGAATATTGAACATATGAACCTGGCTCCCTTGTTAGTATAGTATTTGACAATGCTTGATACATTTGGCTCACATTATAATTCGGGTTAATCTGTCCAACGTTATTGTTTAACCAGACATTAGATGGCCATTCAGGAAGTCCAGAAGTGTGTGTTGCCAAGTCTTCGAGTGTTATCTTCCTTCCATTGAACTCTGGTACTTTAACGCTAGTAGGAAGGTACTTCTCAATAGGATCGCTTAAATTTACTATACCTTTCTTTACCATATCAGCTAATAGTAATGTAGTAAATGTCTTAGTTATGGAGCCGATATTAAACAATGTATTTTCATTTACGGGTTTGTTATGTGCTTCTGACATATTTCCAAAGCTGAATATGCGAGTGCCATTAGGATCGATGGCGCCCACAACTATTGCTGCCTTAGATTTATTGACTATTTGATCAAGAATGAAACTCTTCGCTTTGATGGGTATCTCTTTATTTATTGAAGAATTAGAGGAATGAGCAAAAGCCGCGTGAAAAATTATTGGAAATGCAGTAAATGATCCTGTGAATAAGAGTAACATGAGGCATATAGAAAGGAATACACTCTCACAATGGTCATACATAAGATTCACGGAATATTTCCTGCTAATCAATGACATTGTGTCATATTGTTGGTCTAATAAAGAATTCCAGTAGAAATTATGCGAATACTATTGACATAATAGGATCTTCTATTTTTATGGAGTATCTGGTACTAAAGGAAATCACTTATCTAGTAAGGATAATGTAATTAGAATTTGCAAATTTTGGATCTATGTTACTTTTTTTGTCTCTTGCCGAAGGATTAATTAAGTTGTAGCAAAAAATTTTGTTAGAAAATTAAATTCAGATCCATCGAATCATAACTTTTGTGGAGTGGTAATCAGCTTTCCGAACAATTGTGAGTCCATCATTTTTATGTGACCCATTACCATTTCTTCGAAAGGATAAACTGTATCTATAATTGCCTTTATTTTTCCTTTACTTGTCCACTTAACCACCTTTTCCAATCCTGCACGTGTTCCTTGAGTAGCTCCAATAAGATTAAGTCCTCTAAAGAAAAGGTATCTCAAATCTAATTTTGAATCATATCCTGTTGTTGCTCCAGTAGATACTAAAGTACCGCCATTATTTAAGAGACTAACTTCTTCTGCAAATACAGATTTTCCTATATGTTCAAAAATAATATCTACACCTTGATTGTTTGTTAAATTTCTAACTTTCTTGTCCCAATCTGGCTCTCTATGGTTTACGACATGATCAGCTCCTAAGTTGAGACATTTATCCATTTTTTCTTGTGTCCCAGCTGTTGCGATAACATCACAATTGAACAACTTTGCGATTTGAATTCCTGCTATTCCCATACCGCTTCCACCTCCCATAATCAAGATAGTTTGTCCCGGCTGAATATTAGCTCTAGTAACTAACATGTGCCAAGAAGTCATCCCTACCATAGAAATGGCGGCTGCATCTTGAAAAGAAATAGTATCTGGAATTTTAATGACGTTGACCTCTGGCAGATATGTATATTGAGCAAATCCCCCCCATAAAGGACCAGTTTGAAATCCCCATACTTGTCTTTGACGACAGTCATATTCTTTGCCCGAAGTACAGGCATTACATATTCTACATGTTAGATTGGGATAACCTACTATTCTATCTCCTTTTTTTATCTCTAAAACATTTTCTCCAACGTCTACTACAGTCCCAGAAACATCACTTCCAGAAATGTGAGGAAGAGGAATTTTGATTGGTTCTCCCCAAATTCCCCAAAGATCATTGTAATTATAGGAGGCTGCTTCCACTTTTATCAGAACTTGATCATACTTGATGGATGGGATTTCTATGTCTTCTATATTTACAACTTTTCTTGGATCCTTATTATGTTCACGATATACAGCCGCCTTCATACATCTAAAAAAAACAATATGAAATTTAAAGAAATAGGTTTAGAAAAATATCACACTGGTATAGAAATAAAAATAGAAAACAGTTGATTATCATTTCAGATCTAATTATGCAAAATGTCCCACATTATGAGATTTTCTTATTCGTAGTATAGATCTGGGACAAGCTGATAGAACAAAAGTCTGTAATTTGGGGTATTAGTATCATCAGAGATAAATAGTGACTAATCGTATAAAATTCATGAAACAGCAAAAAGTTGCGATCATAACAGGTGGCAATTCCGGTATCGGCAGGGCAACTGCAGTTGCTCTTGCTAAACACGGAGTTAATATTACCATAGCCTCACGTCGCCCCAAAGAGGGAGAGGAGACAGTGAAGCTAGTCAAGGATGCTGGAAGTGAAGGCATGTTTGTGAAGACGGATGTGACAAAAGAAGACGATATAAGATCACTCGTAGAAAACTCGACCAAAAAGTTTGGTAGATTAGATTATGCATTTAATAACGCAGGGATAGAAGAATCGATGACGCCTTTAGTAGATCAAAGATCAGATATTTTTGATCGGATTATCAATGTAAATGTCAAGGGCGTATGGCTATCTATGAAATATGAAATTCCGGAGATGATTAAAGGTGGAGGGGGAGCTATTGTAAATATGTCTTCTGTAGCAGGTGTAATGGGATTTCCTCAAATGCCTATCTATATCGCGAGCAAACATGCTGTACTTGGATTGACAAAATCCGCTGCACTAGAATATGCCAGATTGGGGATTAGAATAAATGCTGTTGCTCCTGGCGCAGTGAATACGGATATGGCTAAGCGAGTAATGGAAGGCAATCCCCAGCTTAGTCAAACTTTAACATCGATGCATCCTATAGGACGTATTGCAGAACCGGAAGAGATTGCAGATGTGGTTTCTTGGTTATTATCTGATAAATCAACTTTCGTCTTGGGTCATACATTACTGGCTGATGGGGGGATCGTCAGCCGATAATGAACCACGCCTCATCGGAATTATCAATATGTCATTCAGAACTCGAGTAGCCTTCTTAGATATGTGCTTATTATGTTAGTCTGCTAGTTTGCTCCTGAGGTTTAGGTTCAAAATAGTGCAATACATTTGTAGACCCGACTATGTGTTCTTGCCCAGGCAACTATGACATTGGATCTGAATATTCTCACTTTAATTCCTCCCCAAGGGGAGTAGCTGATTTTAATTACATCAGGTATAGTGTATACATGAGTAAATTAAACATACTCGAAATAGAACAGGGAATAGGCAATGAGGAAGACCACCTAGTCTACAGAGTGCCAAAAAGGCATCATGATTTGACAGCACAGCTTTGTAAAGAATTTAGTCACATAACCAAAAACTACGGTGTTGTACATCTTGTGTTTCAATTAAACAATAGGGGGCACCAATGGAAGGTATCACCAACGTCTCCAAGACCATATATGCTACCGAAGATGAAGAGGTATGGTTGGAAATACTGTTCTACCGAGATCGTCAGCACAAAGAGGAGGTTTATACAAAGATGAGAAACGAAGATAGAATGGGTCAACTTTGGCAACGATCGATCGAGCTTGTCACTCCAGGAACTGACTTCGTTATGGGTGAGTATAGTCGCCTTAAGATATAGTCAAATGCTGGAGATGATAAAATTGTTGGATGAAAAAGATGCTGCAGCAAATATAGCAGTAAAGAACTTGGAGACATCAAAGAAATTCTATGAAGATATACTGGGTTTGAAGGTGATTTGGACGCAGGACCAGGAAGTAATCGTCTTTAAGAGTGGCAACTCTACGATCAATGTCTATAGGTCACAATACGCAGGAACTAATCAGGCTACAGCCATAACATGGAATGTTGGTGACGATATAGAAGAGATTGTACAACACTTAAAAGCGAAGGGAGTTATTTTCGAGCATTATGACAATATTCAGGGCGTAACGCGAAAAGGTGATATTCACGTTACTGGCAATATGAAGGCAGATTGGTTTAAAGACTTGGATGGTAATATCCCTGGCATAGCCAGTGGATAGAGTCAAATCTTTTTTGTTATTTCAAAATGATTTCAAGAAAGTTACTAGTAT
>JARBAU010000173.1 GCA_029237525.1 Nitrososphaerales archaeon
ATCTCAATAGATGATGTCAATTGTAATTACTTAACTTCGAAGACATATAATCGTTGTAATCGAATTTCTACGCTACTTATTACTACATTCACTGTTGGATTGAGGTTCAATATATCAAATATATGTTAGGAGTATGTT
Organism: Nitrososphaerales archaeon; assembly: GCA_029237525.1. Taxonomy (GTDB): domain Archaea; phylum Thermoproteota; class Nitrososphaeria; order Nitrososphaerales; family Nitrososphaeraceae; genus JARBAU01. Next base: position 139 of record JARBAU010000173.1, read on the forward strand.
ATGGGTTACTTAGCAGAACCGATTAAAAATTCGAAGTATTCTATTTCAAAATTTATCTCTAAGGAAGAGCACGTACAGAAACTTCTTGTATTGTTATTGATTTTCACTCTGTAAGCGATAAGCTTGTTTTTTTCTTAAATTAATCATGCTCAAATTGGCTGGCATAGCATAGGAAAGTTAGCATTACCCTCTAGAATTCCAAGTGCAACTACCTTTTAATTTTCATGACTGCTATTACTAACGCCACTACTCCAACAATGATTATTACAATCCCAATAATCATAGTTGGACTGAGAAAAGTGCCCGCTACCTGAACAGGGATATTTATTGGAAATGATGCAAGTGCAACAGCAGATGTGTTTGATCTAACTGTTGCTATGACTTGGTATGTGCCGTAGTCTGGAAAAATATACTTCAATGCAAAATCTCCAGTTGGTGCGGTAATGTTACTATACTTGAACGTTCTTTCTTGTCCGCTGCTATTGCTAATTATACTAACGTGAGCTGTTAAATCTTTTAAATTATTACCACCAGTCACGTTGCGTACAATGAATTTTAAGTTGGTAGGCGCGTCTACTATGGGTTTGGTTGGAGAATATGCCAAGTTTATACTTATCCCACTAGTTCTATCTGTCCACATCTGAGTAACATTATTTTCATTCATGCTACTGGGATTGCCACTACTCTGAGCATATGCGGCATGCCAGCATTGATTGCAAAGATTGCTCTCATACCATGACCATGGTAGGAAGAATATGGCGGACAAGAAAGCTAACATAAAAATTGATACTACAGGTAATATTCTAAGGGATAAATCAATTCGTTTGCCAATTTTAAGCATGATATAATTGTAACCCCAAGCTTGATACCCTTTCAATATCAATATAAATTTAATTTGTTATTTTGTAGATTTATTGTTTTGTTTGTAGCACTTATCTTATTGGCACGGTTATTGCTTTTAATTTACTTTGTTTTTTCATACAAGAATGATTTTGATCTGCATATTACTAATACACAGAGAGAAGCGGTAGTAATACCGTCATAAAATATAATTGGCCTCTCTTCTCTGTCTGTGTTGATGATCGTCCATCTCCCAGCTGATGTGATGAGTAACTAGATCGTCTTGGTATATTATTATAATTTATGGTACATTTGACGAATACACCAATCACCAGATTCGATTAGTGGGGACGTCTAGTGGGGAATTTATGGTTAGGTTATACTTAATCTGCTTGTATTGTGCCTCAGGTATTAACTCGTTAAAATTTGCATGCGGTAAATAAGGCAAATAGTCGAATTTTAGTAATTCCTAGGTATTACTACGGTGCAATTTGAGCCAAGGACTCGAAGAACCATGAGGGAATAATTAATAATATATCTCGGAGCACACTAAAAACACGAGATTGTATGAGTGACGTGGACTCGGTCTAGGACGAGATCTATAGAAGTGGATCAAGATGCATGATACATGTATTTTTAATTGTAGATAGTATTCAATCTCCAATAAAATTCGATCTCATGAGTAAGACGTCGCAGAATTTTGAGTCTAGTTAGCATACCTTTGATTAGAGAAGATTCCATGTTGATTTGGTAGACGATGTCAAGGTCGGTTTTCATTGAAATATTATAAAATCATGAACAAGTACGGTGTAGTGACAAGGTAGTAAATCTAGTAAGAATAATAGTATGAATTTCTTAGACAGTCTGCCTCAAACTTAGACGTTCGTCATTCGCATCATAATTAAGAACCAATCCCTGTCTTCCCCATTCAATAAGTGAATCGAAATCATTTGAATATTCGTCTGTAGTATCTACAGTAAATGGGATCTGATGATTTGCAAAATACTCTGATAGTTCATCTTTAGTAATATACCCGTCTTCTTTTTGCTTAATTAATTCAATTATCCTCTTAAAGATATCAATATTAACTATTATCTCTCTTAGCATTTTTTTTCTGACCTTTGGACTTGCAGCAATAAAAAAATGCGCCTTTTGGGTCATGAACACCTCTCCTTCTCGCACTTTAATGAGACCCAAGATTTCACCAGATTCTAATATGGGTAGAAGTGAATCTAAGTTCAGATCTTCCTTAGATGCAAAACTTGCTATTTCAGCTTTGCTACCCGCATCGTCCAATAATTCTATAAACCCAAGCAGAACACTGTAATTAACCTTAGGAATCTCCAAATTATTCTGTATTGAAATTCACCCTAATCTGCGATTTAAATCTTTTAGCGAACAAATCTTATTTTTAAGTATACAGATTGTTACATATATCATAATGAGATCTTTTCAGAAAGGGTCATGCATTCGATACCAACTGGCAAGGCATAAAAATCAATTATGAAATCATGGTTGTGATATAGTCAGAGTACTCGTAAATTGATTTATCCCTTTTCTCACGACTTCTAGGTATCTGTATATCGACTTCCTTCAAAACTGACCCAGGCCTGTGACTGAGTACTATCACCCTATCTGAAAGATAAACAGCTTCTTCGATATTGTGTGTCACCATTATTACCACCTCTGGCGTTGCAAGTTTATTACTCCACACTTTCAGAATCTCTTCTCTTAATGCTTCAGCAGTCAGCGGATCAAGCGCAGAAAACGGTTCGTCCATGACAAGTATTTCAGGATCCATAACAAGAGCTCTTGCGATTCCAACTCTTTGTTTCATTCCCCCAGATAGTTCTCTTGGATATGCATCCTCAAACCCTTCCAACCCAACGTCTTGAATTATGCTAAGACTTTTTTTTCTTCGCTGAATTTTAGCCATATGTATAGATTCCAACCCGAACTCAACATTTTCAACCACAGTCAACCAAGGGAAGAGTCCAAATGATTGAAATACTATTGCCATATACGGATTTACGTAACCGTCTGTCTTCATTAAATTTCCTTTAAATAAAATTTCTCCTTTCGTGTACTTTTCCAATCCAATCATAATTCTTAATAGCGTGGATTTACCGCATCCCGAGGGACCCACAATTGAAATGAATTCATTGTGATTTATGATTAGATTAATGTCGTTCAAAATCTTGTTACAGTTGTTATTATTGTCAATGTATTCTTTAGTAACGTTTCGAAGCTCAAGTAGGGGTGCAGAACCATCAAATGATTTATTCGGAGCACCCTCATATTCATTGACCGAAGTTGGTGTATTATCTTTTGATACATAAACATGATCCATTTTTCTTGCCTCTTGTGCTAGGAATTGTAGAATAGATGATGATATTGTACAAACAATTAGAGGTTGTCATGTGTAGATGTTATTCAGACTATTCCTATGTGCCCATGCCATATTTTTTAATTACTCTCGTGTATACACGTCTCCATACAAGACGATTTATTGTAACTATTACTGCCATCATTGCGGATACAATAATTATTATCAGCAAAGTATTTCCAGTGTTATAGGCAGCCTTATCTAATAATGATCCAATACCTGTAACGGAGTATGTCTTGTATCCAAAAACGATAAACTCAGCAACAATTAAGGAGTTCCAGCCTCCTCCCCAACTTGTGATGCTGCCGGTAATAAATGACGGATATATTGCTGGGAATAGAACTCGTCTTAGATAATGAAACCTAGTAGCTCTAAAAGCTCTTGCCGTTTCTTCAATTTCGCCAGAAATAGACCGCACACCACCGATGAGATTAAAAAACATATACCATTGCATCCCGGTTAATATCAACAGTATAGACAAGAACTCAAAGCCACCTGGTACATAATTGACAATTGGAATTAAAAATGGAAAGAAGGCTGGTGCCGGGATAGATGCTAGAGTTTGAAACACGGGCATAATACGATCGAATCTTGGATCACGAGCGATTTTAATAGCCACAGGTACAGTCCACGCTAAAGTTAGAAGATATGCCGCAACCAATCTCAGGTACGACAATAACAAAGCAACTGGAATTAGTGACAGAATTACAGCATTCCTAGGGTCATTTACCAGAGACACATACATCTTAGAGAATAAGAGAAGTGAATGATGAATAAATTCATGCTCTAGCAATATGACTACTAGAATGATTGATATGATAAACGGCAATGTTGAAATTCTTAACGCTCGCAGAATTACCTTATTATCGAACCATTTCTGAATTGTTGGGAATAATTTTGACTCAATTTGATGCCCTATCATAGATAATGCTTCAATTACTTTATTTGATTGAATAGAAATCAGGGGTCTGGGATTCCTTATAAAAAAATCAGATAATTGAAGTGATGATGTTGTGGCTGGATTGCGAAATAATAACTTGGGGAATCTGCTGCCAGACGGCCGCAACATCAAGTGTAGCCGGGTATGCCTAGGAATCGATGCTATGGTAGTCGAATATTCATATCTGAAACGATTGGCGTACGATTCCAAGGGTCTCCAAAAGAAAAAGTCTGTTACCAAAATAATCAGGATTAACATCGAAAGTGCTGCTATTGCTTGGACGTATTCCCCCGCTGATACAGATATACCAAGTAGGCTTCCTAAACCGGGCAGGCTAAAGGTTTTTGATCCTAACGAAATGATCTCAGCTGCGGTAAGAAAATACCATCCACTGGCCCAAGACAAAATACCGTTATATACCAATTTGGGAATGCTAGCAGGAATATAGAGTCTTCTTAATCTAAGGAAAAGATTGGCCCTATATGCATATGACGTTTCCATTAGTTCAGACGGAATTGACAGTACTGATTCGTAAACTGAAAAGATCATGTTCCATGCCATGCTAGTAAATATAAGAAAGATTGCGGCTAATTCAACGCCTATAGCATTACCGTTGAACAATGCTATGAAAAGCGAAATTGCTGCTGGAAAGAATCCAAGTATTGGTATCGACTGTAGTACATCTACTATGGGAATTACTATCCTAGACGCCATAGAGACTCTGGCTGCTGTGATTCCAACTACTATAGCTGCAACAAATGATAATCCCAAAGCTATAAACATTCTAGAAAAGGAAGAAATTGAGTCTATCATTAGATCTACAAATTTGCTGTACCATTCTTGGTTCGGTTCTTTTTGAGCATTATTTGCCCCTATGACATTTCTCGCGCTAATGCTATGATCTTTACTTTCGTATGTACCGTAGTTGTCGACAAGAACAATCTCAAATCCTAGGTAATTCGTTCGTTTTTGAGCATTAGATTCAAACAAGGAATCATGGATCCTGTTGGAGTTAGCAAAAGCCTTGGTTATGAATAGAAAAGAATGATCTCCAATACCAAGAATTAAGATGCCATACAAAGATAGGTATGTGGTGATGATTATAGTACATAATTTTGTTTCTACAATCAATGGGGCTTTAAATTGGTATCTCACAAATCGAAAAAGGTCTATACCACAGACTATAAATATTTAATGACGATTCTCAGATAAACTGTTAGTTCTCGATTTTATCTTACGAAGCATTTTTAACGTAAGTATAAAACAAGACAAATCTGGAATTTTTATTGCAATTCGCCCTTACCAATTCTCTGAACTGTGGTCATAATACTTATTGACATGCAATTTTCCTGACATAGCCATGCGGATCGACACCTTATCACATGCCTTCTAATTAATACTCAGAGAGCCTACCACATTATTCAAGAAAGATCATGCTCAGTCTCGAGAATTCGGATGTACTGCATCTAATATTCCTTAATTTATTCGATGCGGCGTGATAATATATATCTATATGGCGGGCTTCTAAAGTTGCGATGTAATACCTTTCTTACCTAGCCTAACTATTCCACACCAGAATGGGATAATTCGAATTCATGCCACACACGATCAAACTTATAAATCTGCAAGATTCTAGGTATGTCCAGGTTGCACCTGAATCATTTTGTGAACTTTTGCCAAATATGTATGAATAGCCTTGATAAAGAATTGATTAGATATCAGAAGAACTACTAATAAGGCATCTACAAATAAACAAAAGAAATAATTTGATTCCAACAATTGGGCAAGTATTGTACTACCAAATCGATATAGCTGAAACAATCTTGCTCATAATTTTACCTTTGTAACTAGAGGTCGGACTGTACTCTATCAAAATAGAAGGGGAGCTTTGATATACCACAAACTGGATAAAGTCCCCACAGATCGATTATTTAATACTATTCCCAATATTAATTAACAAGATTTGATATTGATAATATAAATCCTAATAGATCAACACATCATACATTCTACTATATTATATTACAAATATAGCATTTGGTTATTATCAATTCTTTATGACTTTTTAGTCTTGATAATTACCCCGGCTAAAACTGATACTCCTACAATAATAATTGCAATACCTGCAGGCATGACGGAGAGAGTAGAAATTACCGAACTCGAAGATGGGATTATCACAGGAAGAGAAGCCAATGCAATCGCAGTCACATTTGATCTAATATTGGTAATAACCTGATATGCTCCGTAGTCTGGAAAGAGGTACCTCACAGAAAAAATTCCCTTCAGAGCCTTAACATTGTTGAATCTAAATGTCTGTTCTTGGCCGCTACTATTTGTGGTAACTATTACATGAGCCTGAAGATTATTTATGGGCTTACTTGTTTTTAAATCTTCGACAATAAAATATAATTCAGTCGGCGAGTCGACTACAAGCTTAGTCGGAGAATATCTAAATAATACCTTTATGTCACTATTCCTGTCAATCCACTGTTGATAAGAGTTGCTTGAAAATTGCCCATTCTGCATTCCAGTAGTTTGGGCATATGCTATATTATTGCAAGAATTACATGAGTCAGATTCAAACAGAAATGTTTGTCCAACTTGTGTGCACAGTAAAATTGGTAAAACTATAACTATGATAATGGCGTAAAGAAAAAAGTAAATATTGAATCTGTTCCATAATTGGACTCATACACTATTTGAGGACATGTTTATGATGCGATACATCTGATATCACGAAACTAGATTCGTTACCAGAGATTTATAGTACTAGATTTGCCTCCCGTTGTACTAGATTGAATTAAGAAATTTGAAGCTCCTATCTCAGAAACTTTTGCTTGTAACAGATAATACAAAATAATTGTTGATGATCCGATATCGGCGAAATGAGCATAAAGCATTCGTATTTGCACTAGTAATTCTCAAACCTTTTCTATTATCTATGTTAGTTTATTACCGTAGAAGAGATTTGTAATTTATGGTACATATCACGAATGTACTAATTTAAAAATAAATAATAAATTACTCTACCTATGATAACCCTGTCACAAACAATTCGATACGACTCTAATTGGCGATGAGCAGGTGATATGCAAAATATGAACAATTTAATGATTCCACAGTCGATGCATTGTTTCTAGCTAGTGTTGTAGATGAAATCCTACAGTACTATGATGGAGGGTATGGAATATCGCCAAATGTTATGTTGAATATGTCCTCTATGTCACCGATGAGTACATCTTCTTCTACCTCTATGTCAGACACTATGTCAAACAATACAGGCATGAATAGCACTCGCATAGAGTCATCTATACTAGCGGATAATAACAAATATGAAACTGCCAAACAATACGCGAAAAGAACAGTAGAAATATTTCATTCGGAATTAAAACCTTATGAAACTAGGTAGAATAGTTTGGCTGCCAGGCAAGTAGAAAAGTATGATTAAAAAATGCTGTAAACAATAAAGCTCCTCCATTAGACATTATGACGATTGTTCATACCAAAACCCATCCAAACCTGCAATTGGCGCACAGTTGCGACCAGGAGATCAGAAAGATTTGATCGGCAAATGCATTTTATAAGCGTAACCGATAGGAATTATTGTATAATATTAGGACATTTGCATCATTAGCTTAAATTGAGATATGCGCAATAGAGCATTCGTGGAATACACTACAATCTTTATATGCAGTATTAAGTGAAGAATTATCGTGAGTGAATATGTAAAGTATGTTACACCTTTTGAGCCTAATCTCCTCTATTCTGGGCTAGTAATTTTGTCGGTACTATCTATAATTACTTTGATAATTGTAACTACATCCCTTGTCTACGGTCATACATTCTCTGAAAATGAGAATTCTTTATTCCTGACGAGAATGGATCAAGCTAGCTCCCAGTTGAAATTTATCCAGAATCTTCTCGCTTCTAACACCTCTTCCAGTAATAATCCGCAAAATAATGCTCAAATTGCTTTAGCTCATGTTAAAGAAGCCGCTGGTTTATTAAAAGTGAAGGACCCTATTAACAATTTTACATGGACTCAAGAAATTGCTGAAAGGAATCAAAGGGTAGCAACTGATCTTGTTAGGGGATTTAACGATCTTACTGCAACTTTGAATCATGAAACGTCGTTATCAAAAAATAATTCAAACATTTCATCGGCCAGTGGAGGCTTACAGTCTATCCAAGACAAAATATTTAATCTGAGTGGGCTTTTAGATGAAGCTATATCGGCAAGAGTAGCCAAAGATATTATAAGTAATTCTACTAATCAAGCTTTGGTTCTAAGCAATCTGGGTAATGAAATATTCTATAGTTATGGTCAAGCTCTAGGCAATACATATCAACAGTTAGCTGATATGGTAGCAACGATGAATATGTCAGCTATGAACGGTAACAGTATAAATATGCACACAAATGCGATGATGCAGGGTATGAGTAATATGAATACTAATGGCAATCAAATGCGTATCATGAGCAACAAGGTAAACATAGTAAATGAGACTGATTATCAGAATGCATTGGCTTATGTCAAACAAAGCCGGGAAATTGTTTCAAAATATCTTACATCCCCCTCACCCACAATAAAGACTTCCTCAGCAAATGTACAATCACAGTTGAACAAGATTCTATCTCAACTAGAAACGGCTATTATCAACAAAAGTTCGTTTGACAGTGTGATGAATCTTGTACATGTACAGTTACACCCAACATTAATCTCTAACTACGGCTTGAAATTGGCTACGCCTATTTCGAAGTGATCTAGTTGAAAGATGATCTTCTCAATTTTAAATGCAGATAGTAATTTAAGTTTCTATTCAGGACAGATAGAACAATATGGTGATTTGGGATTGCGAAATAATTATTGATTTGAGCTGGAAAAGATGCCAATTTAATCATTAATGATTAAATTGCCGAGGTCCAACGTGTACACAAGTTTACTATTATCTCATGCGCATACAAGAGTCAAATACTGTGTTTCCTACAAACCACGGCTTACCATACCATATCTGACGAATTTATAAGCTAGATGTATTTAATTGAAAATCATAATATGGAGAATGACAATTACATTTCAAACTAGCTTTTCATCGACTATTCTTGAATTCTATCTAACCAGAAATTTTCGAGTTCAAATTTAATTTAACATCTTAACTATAGATATTAGGGAGTAGTAAATTGGAATTAAGGATAGTGCTACTTTGGTACATTCGTCGAATGCCATACAATATTTAAATTCTAAACATTTGCATATCTGTTATGGATATACGCGTCCGACATGCCAAGTACTTTGCGTTTCTGGCAATATCTTTCCTTGGTGCAATACTCATCTTTTCCATGAGTGCAAACGCTTTTGCACACGAAAGACAGCTCCTTACAATAGCAGGGAAACCTACGTTACTTGTGGTTGGTTCAACCAATGAACCTGTATATGTGGGAGATAAATCTGGAGTAGACTTTTTTGCATATACGCCCGATCCTAAGGATCCTTTGAATGATGGGGCTAATGGAACAAAGCCTATTACAGGATTAGATAAAACTGTAAAGGTCGAAGTTTCCGCAGGTCCAAAGAATAAAACACTTGATTTTGACCCAGATGATGACAATCCCGCACATTACACAGCTACATTCTTCCCAGGTGCACAAACAACCTATACCTATACATTGACAGGTACTATCAATAATACACCGATTCATCTAAGCTATACATGTGTTCCTGGCGCTGGAGATGATACCCCTGGAAATAATAATAAAGTAACTCTCTCCAAAGGAGTGGAAAGGGATGGTGTTGCCGGGGGTTTTGGATGTCCTCTGCCAAAGGCTGATGCAACAATTCCATAACTAGGGTGGTCGGTATCCGACAGGATTAATGTATATGGAATCAAGCCGAACTCCTTTTTCTCTTGGACATAGGAGTAAAGAGTCCCAAAGTTATATTGCACACCGAAACAAGAAAAGTCAATCATTAGTTACGTTATCAACTTCATTAATTGTAATTACTATGTCGTTATGTATATGTATTAGTACTGCGAATTATGCCTATGCACATTCTCTCCCTGTTACTGAAACGCCTGCATCTAATTCGATAGTAAAAAAAGGGGCTACGCTACCCACTAAAGTAACAATTGATTTTTCAGAAAGACCGGATCCGAATGTTAGTACTATACAGGTTTTAAATTCAAAGAACGAAAGAATAGATAATGGCAAGTTCGTCATAGTTGGAGATCATGATCGTGAAGCTCAAACAGGATTAAACACCAAAAAACTGACTGATGGGGCATATACGGTCTCCTGGATGACTCAATCAATAGATGATGGGCATATAGCGAGAGGATCATATGTATTTGGTATTGGGAATGTAGGTCCACCAAGTGCTACTACTACTCAAGGGTCGTCTTCTACAAGTACAATACAAAATAATCCACGGCAATCTGTCCAGACTACTGTTGCAGTTACTTCAAATCTAGACGGATTAATTAAATGGCCTTTGATAGTCTCAGAAGTAGCAATAGTAGGGGGGATATTTTCCCACTTCTTCTTATGGGAGAAGTTTGGCAATAGAATAGGTGTAAAAGACATCAAAGGAAATGCGATGGAATCTGAGACTAAATTCAATACAACAACTACAATACCGTGGGCAAAAAGATTTAGTTTAATACTTGTAATTGCATCTGCTACCATTATTATATGTGCATCTTCACTACTCTTTCTGCAAATCACTGAGTTAGCGGCAAATAACAGTTCTAATTATAGATCAATATTTGAGTCAGTCCTGCGAGGTTCTTCTGGGATATCTTGGATAATACACGTTATAACCGCATTAGTTATCATGATTTGCATACTTGCCAATTATAGTCTATTACGTAAGAACAGTGTACAGAAATCTTTAAAAAAAAGTAGCAGTAGATCTATAACTTCTCAATCAATTCTTTTTGGCATTGCCTTTTCGGCGGGTGCAGTATGCATTTTTACAAATAGCATGACAAGTCACAATGCCGCAGTTAATTTCATTCCGTCCTTAGCTGTATTTATTGACTGGGTCCATCTTATGGCAGTATCCTTATGGATAGGCGGCTTGTTCTACATCTCAGTAGTGCTACTGCATTCTTTGAAGAATTCTGCGACTTTACAGAGGCCACCACCACTATTATTGCCTGCGTACAAAGAGGAGAAGAATATTGATCAGGAATTACAGGCGGACAAAGCAAGAATCAAAGATTCCAGGAATACTATCTCTACTACAACGTATTATCTTGCATTGTTGCTTCCAAGGTTTTCTCTCATAGCCACAATATCTCTCGGAGTTATAGGCATAAGCGGAATTTATATGGCCTGGATTGAGGTTCATTCTTTTAATGAACTATTTTATTCAACATATGGTAACGTCTTAATAATAAAGCTGTCAATTGCGTTGCCAGTAGTTCTTCTCGGCACATATCATCAATTGAGGATACATAATTTCATATCTGTGATTGCAAATATAGGAAGAACTGGTACCATCACTAGCTCCGAAAGCAAAAATAGAAAGTATTCAGTTAATAGTAAGCACCTGGAACAAGGAATCAAAAATAAAGACAATCGGTTGATTCAAAAATTTGCCAGCATAGTAGATAGAAACAAGACAAACAATCACAATTACACTGAATCCATCGATAAAAGGAATGTATTTCCAAGATTCGGATTTACCATAAAAGTAGAGTCATTATTAGCCGTAGCCCTTTTACTTGTAGCATCTATGCTTACCATTACCTCTCCAAACTCAATGAGCATGGCCTCTATGCCCGGAATGTCGAGTATGCAAAATATGCCAAACATGCCTCACACATCAACACCCTCATCCAAGATGGTAATGCCTGAAAATCAGATGCAGACAAAGAATAGTACATTGGTAAAGCAAGCAAAGATAATGGACGTAAACACAAAAGTGGAAATAAATCCATTTTACTCTGGATTTAACACATTTAAGATCACTTTTACAGATCCGAGTGGCAAGCCATATACCAAAGTAACCGACGCTGAATTGATTTTCAAGAATGAAAAAGCAGATATTGGTCCGATCGTTGTCACGATGAAGAAAATCCAACCAAATATATTTACTGTTGGTACATTTATTGGGTTGCCTGGAGAATGGAACATTGCCATGGCTGCTCAGAGACAGGCAGATTATGATTTAAATTATGACTTTACGTCTAAAGTTACCAATGCGCCAACTTCATCTACATCGTCTCAAACTTCAAATGCGAATATGCAAATGCAAATGACTAACGGTGGTGCTGTGGGGACTAATACCAATAATCCAATTAATTCTCATAATCAAGAAACAATGCCAAAATTTGATTCATTTGCTATACTTGCTCTAATTCTCTCGATCCTACTTGGCATCATGAGTTGGTATACATATCAAAAAAGCAAACAAGATCTAAAACTAGCTATAGATAAATTTGAAGGAGATAATCAATAGTTAACAAATTTGCTTATACATCTATCCGAATACCAATCCAAAGTGACTTAGCCATTGTTTAGCAATGTACGCATCTACTTTTTGACTCTATTGATCTTGTAGTATTAAATTAATATCATGTTATGTGGTAATCAATCTCATTTTTCTTGATATTGATAATAATTATTATTTGAGAAATAGTCCTATTCAATTTTGCTCTAGGTATACCTTTAACACACCTAATTATGTTAGTTTACTGATCATGGATCGGATAATGGTACATTCGTCGAATATTCTATAACATTTAAATCAACACTAGCAAACTACATGACAAATGAAATCCAATAAAAATACGATATTGTATGTTTCGGGATGTACTGCAGCAGCGTTAATTCTGTTGTCAATTAGTGCGCAATCTACATTGGCTCATCAGAGAGGCCTATTCACAATTGGTGGCAAGGACTACTTGTTAGTGATGGGTTCACAGAACGAGCCCGTATTCGTGGACGATAAATCTGGAGTAGACTTTTTTGCATATTCTCCAGATCCTAAGGATCCACTGAACTCCCAAGCTAACGGGACAAAGCCAGTAGAGGGTTTGGAAAATACCCTCAAAGTAATTGTGTCTGCAGGGAATAAGAATCAAACTTTCGATTTTGAACCAGCCTTTAGAGATCCAGGACACTATAATGCCCCCTTCTATCCTACAGTACAGACAACCTTTTCTTATACACTAAATGGTACGATAAATAATACCCCAGTTAAGATTAAATGGACATGTGTAGTTGGAGGAGGCGAATCTAAACCTGGGGACAACTCTACAGTCAAAATTTCAGACGGAGTTGAAAGAAAAGGATTAGCAGGA
>JARBAU010000016.1 GCA_029237525.1 Nitrososphaerales archaeon
AAGCAGCAGATTATTGGAGTCAAACTCATAATCAATCTAATTATCATTTTGTGATATAATATAGGATTATTAACGTGTAATACATGTATCAGACCTCTAAACCAAAATCCCCATCCCCTTCACTTGATCACCAATCATTTTTTTCCTTTAAAACCAGAATTATAAAATGTATAAACAAAATAATCGCCATTACGATGAATGTCAATGACAGAGTTAGAATCTATTACTACAAAACATCGGATAATAGATTCCATTCATAGATTCAACTTTGGCAGCCTTACTCCTAATGCTACATATCCGATCACAATAGTTTTAGAATATCTACAAGAGCTAGCAAAATACCCCAAGAGTATTTACCAATAAACGGTTTTTAGATAGATCCTGTGCCTGGTAAATAAGCAAGTGCTGCAGAGGTTAGAGCTGTCACTCCTACTCGAATAGTAGATTTTGGTTCTGGAGCAAAAGTGGATTGATGGTTTGAGGGAAGATTCAAGAACTTGGCCATGAGACTGTCGCCAGGTGCGGCATCGTAGAGTTCCTGGGAATGGCCTCCAAAGCCCCAATAGCAATAAGGAATCGATTCTCCATTGTAATGGTGACGACCTGGAAGACCATATTGTGAAAAGTCCTCACTAATCATCAATGTTGGCAACTCGACTACCTTCTCAGAGCCAAGCAAACCCGTATGGACAGCCCGAATTCGCTTGGCAGCTAGCTCATTGTTATTAGTTACAGGAACCCAATCTGATGTTGTGATCTCGGGTGGTTTGAAAGCGCGAAATGCCAATGCCTCTGCCTCGGCCATCCTACGTATAGATTCGATAATCTTCTCTTGGACAATTGAACTCCTAGTACGTATATTCAAGCCTATATGAGCTTCTTCAGGAATGACATTGTGTTTAACACCAGCATTGACAAAACCTACCGTGACTACGGCTGGTACGTCACCTGCAAGCTCCCGCGAACGAATAGTTTGTAATTTCATAATTAGCGATGAAGCCATGACTACAGGGTCTATAGCAACTTGTGGTAATGAACCATGTCCACCCCTACCAAATAATCGTACATCGACATTAATTGAGGCACCCATTATTGTTCCGGAATTATGTCCCACCGTCCCTGTGGCAAGTGGCAGAACATGTTGCCCTAGGCATATGTCTGGCCGTGGGAACTTGGTAAATAGTCCATCACGCAGCATAGTCTCTGCTCCATGCCCTACCTCCTCTGCCGGCTGTGCACAGATAAATAATGTGCCTTGCCATGCATCACGCATCCTAGACAGAATTTCTGAGGTAGCAATCAAGCATGTCACATGTGCATCATGACCGCAGGCATGCATTATTGGCACTGAGCTTCCGTCCGGCATTGTTCCTTTTGTATCGCTAGCGTAATCTAATCCAGTTTGCTCTTTGATCGGAAGTGCATCCATGTCTCCTCTAAGCATAACGACTGGACCAACGCCGTTGTGAAGTAATCCTACCACCCCTGTCTGTCCAATGCTTTCAGTCACCTCATAACCTGCATTGCGAAGATGTGTAGCCACTATGCTGGCAGTTCGTTGTTCTTGCATTGAAAGCTCAGGATGTCTGTGGAGATCGATGTACAATTCTTTCAGTGCTGGCAAATGATCCTCTAAGTTAGAAAGAATAGCGAAAGCCCTTTTGGTGACAATTTCGCTAGATTCTTTGGGATTAAACTGAACGGTCATTTTACTAATTCCTCAAATCTGATATATTATTGAATAAATGTCTAGTAATCAGCAGGTTCTCATATGTCAATATGTAATCTCTAGTATAATAGCGGTAGTTAAATTTATGCTGTATCATACAGTAAACTTGTAAATCGTGAATTTCGATCGCCATAATCTTGAAATCAAATACTGATATTTTTACATTAAAAGATCATATACCTGCATGATGTGATGGTGGGTACTCTTCTTGGCAATACAAACCAAAATAACGATGCTATGTGGATTCGAACATCAATCTAGTATAGTTTAGATTTGGCTTGATTACATGCTAACCAACTGTCCAGCTGGGACTGAATATCTCACTTTAGCCCTAGTCTACAAAACGATCTAATGCAGATTGAAATTTCAGTAATAGGATAGCCTTTATTATTTATGATGTATTAAAGAACTATCCCAATTTCATCAAATAATTACCTTTTATCGTTGGCCGAAAATCTCTGTAAAACAAACGAGAGGCGAAGGAATCTAATAGTCTTACTGTTGCGTGTATCAAAATAAGATTATAAACCGATTTTCTGATATGTCATGTCAGAAAAACTGCTCTTGGATTTGGTAACAATCCTTACATAGGCGTAATAGCAAAGCTTGATCGAATAGAACATCAACTGACTAAAACAAATCATGATGAAGACAAAAAGAACTTCCACATTGTATACTATACCGAAGCAAGTATAGACTGTGGCATATGCAAGACTGACCCGAGGATGTAGGAAAGATGCGGATACCTTTATTCCTTCACAAGAACGAGAGCAAACCTGAACCTTACAAGCATAAGGAGAGTTGAAAATGATACTCACAACCTCGATCTTGCGATATACCAAAAATACCAAATCCCAATACAGAATCATTGGCAAGGAAACATGCTACGGCCTTGTGATAGTGAATGTTAGAGTTTAGATGTTTAATCGGTAGTAAACGATATTGTGATAGAATCTTAGCAACGAGTTACCGCTCGCGATACCTAATATAAATGCAATTTTGTCTATTCGATCCTGGTGCTAACATCTCATTTCATATCCTGGTGCAATTGATCAACCCTAGATAGCAAAATCGATTGATTTGATTATACTAACACATTTGTAATTTCTTATATTCATGGTTATCTCAGACTTAACAATATCAAATTCCTTTTAGATTATCATCTGTATCAGTAACGGTGTGTACAATATTGACGGAATTGATAATAATACTTGCTATGTGATATCTATACCAAATATTTCTGCTAGGTCATTTGATGACATACTTTTCAATAATTCCAATCTGAAGCCTTAGGTTAAATGTAATTCCTTCAAGCCCTAGACAATATCGAGTTGATCGACTGCGTCCAACTAGCTTTCAAGTTATGGTTCTCGTAGTCACATTGAATTGAGAAGTGGATTAAAAGACAAAGATTGAACAATCGATACTATCAATAAGTGATTATTTTATCTATATCTTTTGAGCAATTGTTGACTGATATAACCAATAAACATATTCAGAAACAATTCACCCATAACTCGTCTGGTAACACACCTTCTAGACGAATATAGATTGATGTGGATATGTCAATAAATTTCTTGTAGATGCTCGCCCAACTAATATTAATGATTGATAAAAGCGCCAAATTGTTTTACTAGGTAACAACTAGATGTCACTATTATATTCATTAATAGCGTCTAGTGTTAGATCTCAAGTGATAAATGACTCGGTATAGAAATAGATTTGATATAATTACCTCGATATCGGAAACGACTATCAAGCAGGCAAGACATACTGATATTCTTAGAACAGCATCAATCAGTCATATTCCATTCAAACAATATTTGATACTTTTGCATCGAAATGGACCAATCAAATATTCTCCAGTGGAAAGAACATGCAAGACTACAGAAAAAGGATTGTGTTTCCTAGACATTTTTAGCAAAATAAAAAATATGCCGTTATACAACTAATAATTTGTCTAGTGTCACTTATGAAAATTTAGGATCGTAATTTAGAAAATGATTATTTTATTATATTCGGTGCGGCACCTCAATTCTGGCTTTCGATAACTTTATCTTTGTCTGCGACTATATATGAGTAGTTATGGCAGATCTACCTTATATGTATGCCATAGTTACTGGCGTGTTTGTAGTATTTACTGCAATTCTATTTGGAGCTAGGGCAAAGAGACTCTCCGGAAGATCAATAGAGGAAAGTGGAACACAAAGTACTCAAAAAAGTAGAGAAGGAGCTCCAATTTAATCAAGTAAAATAGTCGCTACCTATTCAGCAAGTCGAATCTGGTAACCATACAATTAGATCGAATTTTCATTTTTCAATCCATTCTAATCTTATATTCTTACTATTATCATGTTATTATGGGAGCTTACCACAATTTTAGTTGGACGATTATCTCACCTTCTTGCCTTGAATAATTATATGGTGTGACCAGGATGTTGAATACCTAGTCAATTTATCCAACGACTGTCAAATGATGTTATATGTGTATAAAAATGCAAAATCACGAACTATTTGTAAAGTACAACGGATCTATTGCACTTGACCAAAATGAAAAAGGAGTTGGTCCTTCTAGCTGATACCATTAGCAGAAAATACAATTGTTAACGCGGTAGAAGCAGTAAGTAAAAGCATCGTAAACATCGCCAGCACACGATTGCTACAAGACCATCTATTCAGGATTTTTCCTGTTGAGGGCGTTGGCTCTGGTGTAATTATCGATAACCGGTGTCATGTACTAACCAATAATCATGTTGTTGACGATGCTCAGAAATTAAAAATCACCCTATCTGATGGGAGAATATTTGGAGGAAATGTAGTCGGTACTGATGAGATGACTGATTTGGCTGTAGTAAAACTTGACTCTACGGAAACCCTGCCATTTGCTGAACTAGGCGATTCAGATGATTTGAAAATAGGGCAAGTAGCTATCGCGATAGGTAATCCATTTGGTTTAACTGGGGGACCAACTGTAACAGCCGGAATAATTAGCTCATTAAGCAGAAGCATTCAGATTGAACACGGAGTTCTTGAGCTGATCCAAACTGATGCAGCTATAAACCCTGGAAATTCAGGAGGGCCTTTAATAAATACTAGGGGCCAAGTCATAGGGATCAATACTGCAAAAATGCCTTATGCACAAGGCATAGGATTCGCAGTACCGATCAATAATGCTAAATCAATCGTAAGTGACCTCATTGAACATGGACGGGTTATCAACAGACCTTGGATAGGAGTAGTATCTATCAAATTAACAAAACAGCTGGTTCAGTACTATATGTTACCAGTAGCTGAGGGTGTCTTAATAGCTCAGGTAGAACCCAATAGCCCAGCATACTATGCTGGGCTAAGAAAAGGCGACATTATTGAACAAGTCTGCGGCCATAAAATAAACGATCCCTCTCAGATCTCATCTTTAGTTAGAAAAAGGCATGTACACGAGGAGCTGTTAGTAGTCATAAATCGTTATGGAAGACGCTTTGAGACTTCGATTGAACTCCAGGCCCGACCCTAATTTTTTTTGTAATGATTTTTGGACAAATTAATTGAAGTAGAGTATTAAGATTAACGAATTACTCTATTCAAGAATATTTATGGCTAGACGATTAAATGAAATTGAAAATTACGCATAGTCAAACTTTCACATTCAGCAATCTGCAATTCTAATTCGAGAAATCAATCAAACAGCTTTACGATTTGTTTAAAAGAATTGTATAGTCCTTTTAATATTTCTGATCTAAATTGCCTTACTACTGAATCATATTATTAGACTCTATCTTTCTATGCGACAAGCAAGACATTGCTGAGTTTCTAGTGCCTGACTATGATATGACCCTGAAATAGTTATAGTTTCATGAAATAAAGTAGCAGCATAAAATATCGCTAGCGACATGAACATCATTCGGCTCGGTTAATGTTATTAA
>JARBAU010000174.1 GCA_029237525.1 Nitrososphaerales archaeon
GAACTTCTCATTACCTCCTCGTCATGTTCCACAACCAACAGAGTATTGTCCAAGTCCCTAAGTTTTTTTAGAGTGTAAATTAATTTCTTATTGTCACGTTGATGTAATCCTATAGTTGGTTCGTCCAATACGTACAAAACTCCTGTCAAATTCGACCCTATTTGAGTTGCAAGTCGAATTCGCTGTGATTCACCCCCAGAAAGCGATGAGGTTCTTCGATTCAGAGTAAGATAGTCAAGACCTACGTTTAGAAGGAATTCCAATCTAGAAGTGATTTCTTTTAATATGTTTTTTGCTATAAATTTCTCAGTCTCAGTTAGGTCAATAGATTTGAAAAACTTGTACGTCGATTCAATAGAAAGGTCACATAACTGCATTATTGATTTATCCTGTATTTTTACCGATCGGGCATCCTCTCTTAACCGAGTTCCATTACAGCTATCGCACGGTAGTTCTCGCATGAATTGGAGCAGCTCTTCGCGTTTTGATTCTGATTCAGTCTGTCGGTACATACGATCAAGATTCGGTATTACGCCCTCAAATGATCCTTTGTATTCCCATTTAGCGTCTGAATATTTCGATCGATACCTGTAATGAATATTCTCCTCAGTACCATAAAGGATAGTCTTAAGCTGTACTTCTGTCATCTGTGAAATCGGTGTATTTAGAGTAAACCCAAATCTTTTCCCGACATCTTTGAGCATAGACGATCTAAACGTGAAAAAATGGCCCGACCATGGTCTAATTGCCCCTTGTAAAATGCTTTTTGATTTATCAGTAATTACTAAATCTGGATCAAATTCTATCCTGATCCCAAGGCCGTTGCATTCTGGACATGCTCCAAAAGGAGAGTTAAAGGAAAACGTACGAGGCTCCAAATCGCTAATACTAATTCCACAATCAGGACATGCATTACGTTGCGAATAGAGCAGGTCATTGTTTTCATAAGATGCGATAACAAGACCGTTTCCTTTCTTCAACGCAGTTTGGACTGACTCAAATACTCTGCTTTTTTCTTCCAGAGATGGAGTCAATCTGTCGACTATCGCCGAGATCGAATGCTTTTTATGTTTGTCAAGACGTGGATATATTGATTTTTCTTCTTCATCGAGATTTAAAACTTCTCCATCCAATCGAATCCTTGAAAAGCCGTCAGTTCTTAGGTCCTGAAATAGCTTCTCATAAGTGCCCTTCTTCTCTTGTACAATCGGAGCCAATATGATGATCTTCTTGCCTTCGCATTCTTGAATTATGGACTCTACAATCGCCTCTACTGACTGACTACCGATCATTTTTCCACACTTGGGGCAGTGTGCTATGCCAATTCTAGAATAGAGAAGCCTGAGATAATCGTATATTTCTGTAGTAGTCCCTACAGTGGATCTGGGGTTCTTACTACCACTTCTCTGCTGAATTGAGATCGCAGGTGAAAGCCCATCAATATAGTCTACATCAGGCTTTTCCATCAACTCCAAGAATTGTCTTGCATATGCAGACAGCGACTCTACATATCTTCTCTGGCCCTCAGCATAAATGGTGTCAAATGCAAGTGTGGATTTGCCAGAGCCAGATAATCCAGAAATTATCACTAGGCTATTCTTTGGGATCTCAACATTCACATTTTTCAGATTATGCTGTCTTGCACCCCTGACAACAATCTTGTCGTGCAATATTTACGACACCTCAGACAATTGATATTGTCCTAAAACGTTTCTTATTTTTAATAATCTTTCTCTAGTTTCTATAGCCAATTCAAAATCCAACTCTTCTGCATATTTTTTCATAACACCCTCGGTTTCTACTGCTAGCTTACTCAAATCAGTTCTAGACATCGAACGCAAGCTCGCAATAAAACCAATATCCTCGTTACTATTCTCAGCTACAGGTTTAGTAACAGACTTAGGGTCTATTCCATTTTTCAGATTGAATTGAATCTGCTTATTGCGTCTTCGATTAGATTCAGAAACAGCAGATTCTATCGATTTAGTAACGTGATCTGCGTACAATATTACAGTCCCATCAATATTTCTAGCAGCTCTTCCAAAAGTCTGGATAAGGCTAGTGAAATTGCGAAGGAAACCTTCTTTGTCTGCATCCATGATTGCTACCATGGATACCTCTGGTATATCCAGTCCTTCTCTCAGTAGGTTTATCCCTACTAATACATCAAATCTACCCAATCGCAATTGTCGTATCAACTCAGTTCTTTCCAAATTTTGTATTTCAGAATGAAGGTATCGTACTCTTACATCATTTTTTGATAAATAGTCAGCCAAATCTTCTGCCATTCTTTTAGTTAAAGTAGTAACAAGAATTCTCTGGTTTTTTGCGATTCTATTTCTTATTTCACTGATAAGATCATCTATTTGATTCTTAGCGGGCTTAATAATGATTTTCGGATCAACTAAGCCTGTTGGTCGAACCACCTGTTCTATGACCCTGTAGCTCTTCGATGTTTCATAGTATCCAGGGGTCGCCGATACAAAAATCACATTTTTCAAATATCTTTCAAATTCTTCAAATTTTAATGGCCTGTTATCAAAAGCGCTAGGTAATCTAAAGCCAAAATCGACCAAATTTTTCTTGCGGCTGTAGTCGCCATTATACATACCATGTATTTGGGGAATAGTTACATGGGATTCATCGATCACAAGAAGGAAATCTTCCCCAAAAAAGTCTAGCAAGCAAAATGGGGGGTGTCCCGGAGGTCTACCATCAAAATGTCTAGAATAATTCTCTATTCCAGAACAATATCCCAATTCCTGAATCATTTCTAGATCGTAACCCACTCTAGACTTTATTCTCTGCTTTTCAAGTTCTGAGGGTAATTTAGGTACCCAACCTTCAAGTTCGCGTTTGATAGACTCTAAAGCTAGCCTCCTGGATTCATTATCAATTACGTAATGCTTTGCAGGAAAAACTTTAATTGCATCTAATTCTTTTAGGCGCTTTACAGTTAAAGAGTCATGAATCGAGATACTTTCAATTTCATCATCAATAAGTGATAATCGAATCATATCATGCGTATATGCTGGATAAATATCGATAATATCTCCTCTAGATCTGAAACTACCCGGAGTCGGAGAAATATCATTTCGTTCGTAGCGAGCACTAACCAACATTTGGATAATCTTTGAACGCTTGATTCTGTCACCAACTTGCAATTGCAGGGCTGATGCGTCCCATTCAGCAGGAGAGCCAAGCGAGTAAATACATGATACTGTTGAGACAATAATCGTGGGCTGGCCTGACATAATCATAGCAGTAGCTTCTAGTCTCATTTTTTCTATCTTGTCATTTATTTCAGTCTCTTTTTCAATATAAGTATCACTTTGTGGGATATAGCTTTCTGGTTGATAGTAATCATAGAAGCTTACAAAGTAGCCAACATTGTCATTAGGAAAAAATTCCTTAAATTCAGTATACAATTGCGCCGCCAGGGTCTTGTTATGCGAAATGACAAGCGTGTTCTGATTCGTACGAGCAATCACATTAGCAACAGTGAAGGTTTTACCGCTACCTGTGACGCCAAGTAAAGTCTGGCATCCACGTTTATTAATTACACCAGGAGTTAGGGTATCGATGGCGTCAGGCTGGTCCCCGCTGGGTGGGTAAATAGTGTTAGATAAAGTGAACTTGCGTTGTCTCAACGATAGGCAATAGTACATCAATACGAGAATATATTACTATATCCAAGTCAAGATTCATGAATTGCCATTTTCATTCCTGCCCTGTTTGAGGTATCCTAGTTCTATTGGAATTATGCTTTACCGCCCACAGGAGGCAAAGCAGGACACGCCTTCGCTTCAATCACTTCGCTCAGGCTCCTAACTAATATTAATATTATAAAAGTAGGGTTACGATCAATTGACTGAAAGACTATTAAAAAATAGAGGGTTTTTGATTTACCATCCGTGGCGATAAAGCAGGACACGCCTCCGCTTCGGTCAGGCTCCGAGTGTAAAAAATTTTACAGTCGGAAGAGTAGACTCCGAATTTATATAAGATAAGATAAACTAATTATGTCGTAAAACGGGAACAACTGCTTATACTTACTCCTACTATCTTAGATATCTCCCTGAATGATTTACCGTTGTTATGAAGGGATATTACCTGGTTCACCTTCTCTCTTGTTTGCTGCTATGTTGGAGTATTTGCTTGCACGTGTACTGCTATCTTGAGTAGCCTTTCGTACCTGCTTTATCACATACCGCTGCTCTAGATTCTTTATAATTTCAACAAGGTACTTCTTGGGATATTTGGCAAGCTGTTCGCTTTGATAATCTGCCGGCTGGAGCTGAATCGACAATTTGTCGCTTGAAATGCTTTGTTTCATGATTCAGAAAAATCGTTATAAGATGACGGCTTTAGCAATTCTCAAGAATAGCCTATAATGAATTCCTCTCTTTTGACCGATGATTTCAAATTTAGTTGATTAATATCAGATTCATGCAATAAAGCAGAACTAGGGATTAAATTAAATTAAATGAAATTTAACTCACTGCTGTTTAGATTTACTTGCTTTCTTCTTCGCTGCTTTTCCTTTTGTCTTTGTCCTAGTTTTGCTGTTAACTACGGCCATCGTACCTGTGTCTGAAGTTAGTTGCTGTTGTTGTTTCTTCTTCGACAATGGACTTATGGACTTGTTATAGCTTCTGGTCCTAGTCTCATGAGAAATGACTTTGATTTTGGCTAACAAGCTCTCATCGCTTTCTTCAGCAGGAGGCCGCTCCGTATTTGTTGTTGTATCTATATCTAATTCGTATTTCATGTCCGAATTGCCGGAGTTAGTATTAGGTTCCAGGTCTTGTAGAGGGTCGACTGATTCTGCTGCTTTCTCTATGTTGATTGCCTCTGCTTTAGCCTGTACCGCCTTATCTGCTAGTTGACTACGTCTAGAGTTCTCTTCCAAGTATTCGTTAAGTAACACCGAATTATCCTCTTCTTGTTGTGTCATGGGCTTTAGTCGATTACCTATTGTTAGTAGTTAGGCAAACTATTTCTTTCTTTATGTCGCCATTTGGAATTATTTTCCAAACTAAAAGTATGATAGTACTATCGCCTTCATGTTAGCCCGCCGTACATTGCCGTGCTGTAGTAGCTTTGCCATTATGGGATGGAGCTTTATATTATATTTCATCAGGTATTTGTCCCTTTGCCCGGCACCCTGTTGGTTTTGCTGGTATGTATGTTTTATTATTTTCTTCGAAAGCTAATGATTTAGTTGATTGTATTATTGCAAAGCATTCGTTTATTGTTGCCTGGCGCGTGCGCTATCACTGACTATCTTCAGTAATATTTGTTTTAAACATTAGGGTGAGTTATCTTGTTCCAACATTCAAGACAATAATCGCCTAGAACGTTGAAAACTTCCGCCTCACTCTTTTTACATTCTTTACATAGAAAATCTGAATTAATTACAACAAACATGATACGAATTGCATTTGGCTCAGGCAAGTTATAAGCACATTGTATAGCTTGTCTATAGTCTATAGTCTATATGCTATGCGACCATTCGACCGCCTGCCAATGTAGTAGAAGCTGTACCAGGGTGATAACCGCTCTGACAGTAAGCATTTTCTGGAGGATTATTTTGTTGAATGGAGCATTGTATTTGAATTCAACTTTTACAATCATCAGAGGCGGACATTTGCTAATATGTGGGTCAATTGAATTTTATACTTGTAATATACAAATAAAAATCATCAAGGCTCGTTTTCGACCTTAAGCTCGGTATGTCTCACATGTATTATATGAACTCCCGTTCCAAAATTTAAATAAACTTTGACGCCTATTTAATGACTATGAGACATTCCATCGCCTCAATGACGGGACCAAATTTCGTATCTGTTTTAGAAAACGAAGGTAAAATTAGAATTGATGATTTCATCAAAGGTGCAATGGAGTTGGCTGAGGATGTTCATGCAGGTAGTGTTAGGGAAGATGGAGCTTCCTCATTTTTAGAAACACACACTTGGCCCGTGGCAATAGATGTAATGAGACATTACAAATCTATTAACCGAACTATTACGAGTGTAGAAATTGCCTCTGCAATCCTACACGACATTTCAGAAGATAATGATAGGATTATAGACTTGTACAAGACAAAGGACTATGGGTTTGAAGCCTATTTAAAATACCGGTTTGGAAGCAGGGTATATTATATCGCTACTAATTTGAAGCTAAAGGATCTTGCCGGATATGAAGGGAAGAATGATGAAGAACGGCAGTTATCTAGATTCCGTGAATATTGTGATTTCCTTATTGCAGCTGACTATGATATAAAAGTAATCAAATTGGAAGATAGGCTCAACAATATGTACTTTATCTTAAACGTAGCCAAGCAAAATAAGAAAGTTGTGTATGATAAGATAAAGAGGTATTTGAGAGAGGCAGAAGACTTTTACTTAGGATATACCATGTTATCTCCAAAGACCACTGATCTATACAAGAAACTACGGTCCAGTTATGAACAATTAAGATCTACATATTATGAGTATACTCTTACTATGCCCCAAACAAATGAAGCTTCCTAGCCTACATCGGGTGCATAGTTGATTACATGGGATAGAAGCATCATTATATTGAGAATTAGTTTTATCCTGATTCTATTGGATGTTTTAGAATGTTCTACTATCTAATCACATAAATTTGTGCTAGAAAATTATATTACATAACCAATTTAAAAGGCATTAATTAGAGATATGCTTGTAAATTGGAGTCCTCTAGACTAAATGTATCAGTTATAATTAAACTTGAGCCGGATTTTTCCGAGGGAAATGTAAGTTATAATTCTGATGGTACGCTGAACAGAGCTGAAACTAAAAGCATCCTAGGGCCACATAGTGCAGTTGCTTCGATGGCAGCCCTAAATACAAAGATAATGTACAATGCTGACGTGTCTGTCGGTACTATGGGTCCGCCGATTGCAGAACAAGCACTTCAGCAATCTCAATTAATTTGTGATGCAGACGAATTACATCTATATAGTGATAGAATCTTTGCTGGAGCAGATACATTGGCGACTGCTGAGGTCTTGAGAGCCGGCGTAGACAAGATGCACGGAGGTGTCAAATCCGATATCGTATTTTCAGGTCATCGGGCTTCGGATGGTGAAACTGGTCAAACAGGTCCCCAAACAGCATGGAAATTAGGTTATACATTTTTTGGAAATGTCATCGGTTTTAGCGTGGATTTGGAGCGTCGCCTTGCTAGAGTAACTCGATTGGTCCCTATTCAGGGACTACATGATGTTATTGAGGAACTGGAGGCACCTCTACCTATATTTATCACAATTCATCCCTCTTACAAACCTGTATTTACCACAGTTTCACAAAGATTGACATTTTTCAAATGTCAAAAAGAAGCAAGAGATCGATCTGCACTTTATAAAAATTATCTAAAGACTTTTACTGCTCAAACGCTCGGAGTCGATCCAAAGTTGGTGGGACTACCAGGTTCTCCGACGATTGTTTATAGAGTAGAAAAAATACCTAGAGCAAAGACAAGTCGAATGGCAGAAATTGTAGATGGCTCCAAGCGAGATCAAATCAAAGCGGTGGCAAAAAAGATCACCGATATGGTAAAGGTGAAATAATAATGAATAGCCACAGCAATCAGATGGCCCGATCTCCCACCTTGGGAATATCTGATGAAAAGTATAGACACCTGTATGTGGTGATGGAACATGAGGAGGGTCATCTTTTGCAGGTAAACTTCGAAATGTTGGGGGAGGCCCGTAGACTGATGGATGAATTTAACTCACGATATTCTTCTGAAGAAAAGGTTGTTGCAATACTGCTCGGTCACGAAATGAGAACTCAATGTGACAAACTAATCAGTTGTGGAGCAGATGCAGTAATATATGCCGACAGTCCAGAATTTAAATACCATCGGAATCTGATCTATACTCGAGTAATTAGCCAAATTGCACTCAATAAGGATTGTAGTAAAAAAATATCGGCACAATATGGAGATGAATTTCAACGCCCTAGATTTATGTTTTTTTCCGCAGACGATACCGGCAGACATCTTTCGGCCACAGTCCTTGCTGAACTAGATTCTGGTCTAGCCTCAGACATAAACAAGCTCGTTATAGATGATATCGAGTTAAAACACGAACACAAGACCAAAGGTCAAGTGGAAAAATATAACAAGACTTTGGAAATGTATAGACCTGACTTCTCAGGATTTTTGTGGACAACTATACTTTGTCTAGACAATAGGCATCCTGATAACAGAAAGGATTATCATCCACAGTCATGCAGTATAATTCCTGGCGTATTTAGCCCGATCCCATCTGATTCTAGTAGAAAAGGCATAATAGTAGACTTCGCAGCAATTCTTAAACCTGCTGATTTAAATGTCAAGATACTAAGCAGAAAAGCTGTCAAAAGCCCTATTGACTTTGATAGTCATAAGGCGATAGTAAGCTTTGGTCGCGGGATCAACGAGTCACCAGAAGAAAACATTGCATTGATTGACATTCTTAAAAGGGAATTAGATGCTGAAGTTGGAATATCACTACCAATCTCAAAAAAACCCTATAATATTTCAAACTCGAAATTGTCTGCATATATCACACCGGAAAGAGTTATCGGAACCAGTGGTCGTAAGGTCGCTCCCTCAGTGTACATCGCAGTAGGGATAAGTGGCGCAATGCAACATATTGCTGGCATGAAAGAATCCGAATTTGTTATCGCAATTAATCCTGATACGGATTCAGCAATCAGAGACGAGTGCGATATCTTCATTAAAGGACGGATGGAGGAGGTTTTACCTATCTTGGTTGAAGAACTTAAACAACTAAAGGCCATAGTGGAAGTGAGGAGCTAAACAAATGGAAAAGTTTGATGTAGCAATAGTTGGTGGCGGCTCAGCTGGCCTGGCAGCATTGAAACAACTGGCTAATCTTGGAAAACAGGCCGTCCTTTTAGAGAGTGGCAAAGCCATAGGCTCAAAAAGCATATCAGGAGGGATACTATATTCGAAAAAGCCAAAGCACGGTAAAGCTTATAACGTCGAAGACGTTTACGGTCAAGAATTCGTTACGGATGCTCCTCTAGAGAGACCTATCTTGAAGTACATCTTACATGCTACATCAAATGAGAAGGTATATTCCATAGATCTTAGCGCTGCTCACAGTTACCAAACCAACTATGCATACTCTGTGCTCATGAACAAATTGAACTCTTGGTTTGCAAAACAGGCTGGAGAGAGTGCTGAAAAATATGGAGGTGGAATAATCCCTGGAGTCCATGTTCAATCTGTAGAGTGGAAGGACGGGATTACGACCATTGAAACAAATGAGTTAGATCGATTCCAGGTTAAGGCAATAATTGCTGCAGACGGTGTAAATTCCGAGATTGCTGAACTCACAGGCGCCCGAGCCAAATTTGTGCCTCAAGAATTGTACCAAGGTGCGAAGGTCCTAATAAAATTACCAGAGCAGATAATGGAAAAAAGATTTAACATATCGGAAAGTGATGGCGCGGCTCATTTATTTTCAGGTGACATAGCACAGGGTCATATTGGTGGAGGGTTTCTTTATACTAACCGAGATACCATATCTCTTGGTGGTGTCTATCACTACGATTCACTTCTTGGGAAGGTTGTCGAACCTTACGAGCTCATTAATAAACTAATACTAAATCCTATGATAAGAGAATTCATAAAGGATGAGGTGCCTCAGAAAGAAGAGATTGACAAGAGTCTACCAAAAGAAGAACAATTAAGAATCAGATTTTCAGTAAGCAAATTAATTAGAACATGGCAAGATTTACGTCAATCCTATCACTCAACCTCGGGTACAGAAGCCCTGATAAATAGTGGAAAATACAAGTCTCGGGAAGAGATCTTAGAAAGACTAGACTTGATTCGTAAGGATCTGAATTCAAAATACGGTACTAAATTTATCACCGATTATGTTGAATTAGAATATAGCGCCAAACTTGTGCCTGACGGAAAAAGATGTAGAATGAAAAAACCATATCACAAGAACGTACTATTTATTGGGGACGCTGCAGGTAGGGGGATCTTTGTTGGTCCTCGAATAGAAGGAATTAATGTGGGTGTAGACGACGCGGTAAGAGCGGCAGATTCCGTATCAAGGTCGCTCGATAGAAACAATCTTGATTACGAATATTTAGGAGGCTTCTATGCTCATTCAGTAGATGAAAGTCCTTATACAAGAGACATGAAACAAATCGATAAAGATTATCTTAAGATCTTTCTAAGCGCAACAAAAGACGTCCCCAAGGATATCATAGGCTCAAGATACAGCATGATATTCAAGTTAATGTCAAGTGAAACCTTTAGAGGCCTTGCTGTAGGCTTTGCAAATATACTAGGGTACGACCGACTTCTACCGATTTTAGAATCCGAAGAGACATATAATCAAGTCCCTATCGAGCTTGCCGAAAAATTGGGCAGGCGGATGACTTCTGATTATCGGCCCTCTATTCCCACGATTGCAGAAAGAGTAGCGAAATTAAAGTATGACGATGACACAGTTTCTCACATAAAAGTTAGTAAGCCGACTAGCGAGTTTATGAAGAAGATGGTGTCGCTGTGTCCTACAAGATGCTATAGTATTGAGGATAACCAAGTAGTCCTTCAACACGAAGGCTGCATTGAATGCGGCACGTGTGCTCCAGAAACAGAGTGGCGGCACCCTAGAGGAGAGAAAGGCATCACTTATCAGTATGGTTAGGTCGATTTAATTCAAGTTTTATTTCCACTTTATGGAACATCCAATCGAAGGGTCAAAGCTATTTTCAATTTTACCACCCGATAGTAATGTTCTTACATTTTCTTCCATTATGTGTGTCTTAACAAGACCGTTAGGCTCTGCAGCATCGTTTAGCTTACCATGGTAGACCAATATTCTATCGCTATTGAAAAGGTAAGGATCAGGAGTACAGACTGCACCATAACTTCTTGCAGTCTCTTGTGTTTCATCTATAAGATAGGGAAAATTTAATTGATAGCGTTCGTAAAACGCCTTCATGTTTTCAAAACCTTCATCATCGTATTCCGGATCGTTGCTATTAATGCCAATAATTTGAAAGTCGTTTTTGTCGAATTTTGATTGGAGGTTTATCATATCATTGATTCCAGCCTTAACGTAAGGGCAGTGATTACAGATAAAAATTACTAATAAGGCCTTACTTTTAGCAAATCTATCTAAAGAATAAATCTTATTATCCGTACCTCTAAGTTCAAATTGGGGTGCTCTCGTACCTGTTTTTAATACCTGAGCAGACTCAGTTTTTACCATAATCTGATTACTGTATACTATATTAATAAAAATATCTAAATGACGAATATCGATGTTCTGCCTTGCAATTTGACTACTCTATACATAGGTACTAACGTACACATCTCACTAGTTACTAGCACTTGTTACACAAATTAGGTCAAACTTTCAGGATAATCAAAGGGTTAAATATTATAATGGGTGTTTCTAACCTGGTAAAATGCCGATTGATTCGGGCGACACCAGTTGGATGCTTATATGTACTGGCCTCGTTATGCTCATGACACCTGCTCTGGGGTTTTTCGAAGCAGGTCTTATTCGAGGTAAGAATTCGCTCTCCATAATAATGCAAACATTTTCTGGATTAGCAATTTTATCCGTATTGTGGTTTGTTATTGGTTTCACCCTTGTTTATGCCCCATCTTACGGAGGTATTATCGGTAGGTTGGATTGGGCGTTTTTTAACGAAGTTCCGTTTAAAACGTCATTGGGGTATGCTCCGACTATTCCTGGCGTAACTTTTGGCACTTATCAGATGATGTTTGCGGTAATAACTCCGCTTTTAATCACCGGCGCATTCGCTGAAAGGCTGAAGTGGAGCTCTTTTTTGATATTTATTATTGCATGGAGTTTGATTGTGTATTATCCTTTAGCCCATTGGGTGTGGGGAAAAGGTTGGCTAGCAAAACTGGGAGTCTTTGACTTTGCAGGAGGAATAGTCATTCATACCAGTGCCGGTATGGGATCTCTTGCCGCCGCCCTTGTATTGGGCCGGCGCCGCGACTTCGGTCCTGATATTATGGTCCCTCACAACATTCCGTTAGCTGTTCTAGGTGCAGCGCTGTTGTGGATTGGATGGTTCGGCTTTAATGCTGGAAGCGCCTTAGCCTCGGGGAGTTTGGCGGCAAATACTTTATTGGTGTCTCACATTGCTTCAGCAACATCTGCTACTGTTTGGATCCTATTATCTTGGAAGAGGTCGAAAAAGGCTTCAACCACTGCAGTAATTAATGGAGCTGTTGCTGGGCTTGCAGGCGTGACTCCAGCAGCAGGGTATATCACTGCGCAAAGCTCGTTCTTCTTAGGGATAGTCTTAGGATTAGTTTCCTATTACGCGATACTGCTCCTAAAAGAACATTGGAAGATCGACGACGCCTTGGATGTGAGTTCGGTTCATGGGATTACAGGAATAGTTGGTTCCCTAGCAATCGGGCTCGTTGCCACTTCATTTGTGAATCCTAACGGTCCAACGGGTCTATTTTATGGAAATCCTATGCAACTTGCAATTCAAGCGGTAGGGATAGCCGTTGCAGCTGCACTGGGATTTGTAGGAACCATAGTCATAATGAAGATTATCAATAGAACAATAGGCTTGCGAGTAGAGGAACACGAGGAAGACATAGGACTAGACATAGCCCAACATGCAGAAAGAGCATATGTTGAGTAGTCATCATCTTTTTGCCCCTAAAACATCATATTTATGGGGAAAAGGACTAGAGTAGCTGCAAATGAAGTTGGTTCAAGCAATCATAAGAGCAGAGAGAATGCCTGATTTAAAAGCACATTTAAGGTCAATCGGTGTCGGTGGTATGACGGTCTATTCTGTATCAGGCTGGAGCAAGAAGCGTGAACTCCATCTCCAATGGAGGGGTCAGCCCGTTTCCTACGATCTTGTACCAAAGACAAAATTTGAAATTGTGATTCCTGATGAGCAGCTAGACTCTGTCATACGAACGATAACCGAACATGCTCGAACTGGTTCCAGCGGTGACCACGGAGACGGCATAATATTTGTTTCCACTATAGAACACGCAATAAATATTGCAACATTGGAAAAAGATGAGAAAGGTATAATATGACATTAGGTTGGAATTCAAAACTCGACAGGTAAGTGCATACACCTAAAAATTCATATTGCCTAATTACGTCACTGAACAAACAGTGTGTTGTAGAAAAGCACTATGAAACGTATTGATATAATAATACCACATGAACGACTACGTGAGGCTAACGAAATACTTCACAATCATAAGGTTGGTGGACTAACTTTCTATGATATAAAAGGTAGAGGTCGTGCTAAACGGGAACCTATAGCAGTGGGCAGAGGCGTTATGCGGTACGTACCTGAATTTGGCTCTAGGACCAAAGTCGAAGTATTAGTTCCTGATGAAATGGTCAAGCCCATTATTCAGGATATCTTGAACGGGATGAGCACAGGCTCATTTTCTGATGGTAAACTATTTGTGTATGATGTACTTGACGCATATGACATAGGAACCAAAGAAAGTAGAGATAAAGCATTATAGGCCAGACACAAGTTGCAATTAGTGCTGCAGTAGGATTTTTAACATATAGATTGGATTTCTGAGAGCGACAATTATAATCAGCCAGTGCGCAATTTGACTGCTAACTAATCGGCTTTGGAATGAGATTCTTATAATCGTTGATTAATCCAGGATCAACTATTCCTTGCACGACTAAATCGTTACCATCTTGTAAAGTTATGTCCATTGCCACTGCGCTATACGGAATTTCAAATTTTTCAATTATTGATGGATCCGTCGTGTCAAAAATATTCTTGCATTCGCCGTTTTCACAGTCATAGCCCAAAATCCTTTCTATGCGTCTAGTACCTGATCCGCCGCCCCTTCCTCCAGCTGATCCCCTAGATTCTTGAACTAGCAAAAAGAATATGTCCACTCTAACTTTCTTCGAAAGATCGATCTCAGTACTTGAAACGATCAATTTCCTATTTGGTAGAGCAAATACATCATGAATAGAATTCATTTATTGTGAAAATGTTAATTTTTGATTTATGATATCATTATATTGTTTAGACAATTTCTAAATTAAATCTTCATCAATTTGTAGTATAATTTTGGGATATTCCCTAAATATGTCAAATGACTAACTCCAAAGTTTAAAGAGCTCAGCGATCGGATTCTATAACTGTGGATGTAATTTAGTTTATTAAGTTTCGACTTCATGGTTTCCACTATATCCTTTCCTAGGGGATAGTGTCTGATTCGGCTGCAAGACCATATTCTTCTGTTGTCTATACCTTCTATAATCTTCATCCACTTCTATTGCTGATGCCAATATCTTACTTTTTATTGATTTGGATGATTGCAAGAACATTTTAGTATCTTTTGGTAGGCAATGACCACCTATTCCATCTCTCGGTTCTAGGATATTC
>JARBAU010000175.1 GCA_029237525.1 Nitrososphaerales archaeon
GAATTGTTCACCAAATGGATTGGGGTTATAATGGCTTCGATTCTATCTTTTATCCATTTCAGCCTTGAATCTCTGTCTCTTAAATTTAGATTTTCCAAAATGACTTGTTAATAAACCTTTTCTAAAATGGTTAAAGATTGGTTATATGTATCTTATTTTAGTTTTGTGTTAGCTTAAATGATTCCTTATGGCATCTTTTCATTACTCCTTTGCTCAGCTAGCCTCAGATACTGACCTATAGTCCTCTTGCATGTTACGTAATCCCCACTTCCTGCAAAATTATGCAATATTCTGATTGTTATGAAACATTATTTAAAACCGATGCTTACACGATTATGGATTTCGAATCTTCAGTTTCATAAGCATATTTCAATAAGTTGGGGTTGATTCGATGGATCTGATTTTTGGAATAATAATGTTTTTAACACATCTCTAGAATCGGAATAATGGATGAGCAATTTCGGAAGGGGAAGAGATTCTTCATCAGACACCGCTAGGGTAAAGACAGAGACTATAACTTTTAGACTCCCTATGCCGCTCTTGAACGAGCTAAGAAAAGATGCTAAATTAGAAAAAATGAACTTGAATGCTTTTGTTACAAGGATATTTTCCAACCATGTTGAGTGGGAAAGGTATGAAAGAAAAATGGGATTGTTGCCAATGACTAGACCATTTCTAAAGGCAGTGATTAATCGGATGACCGATGAGGAAATAGTACATTTGGCAGAAAAAATTGAAAAACAAAATTTTAAAAACATATTTACATTTATGAGAGAAAATCATGACGTAAGCGATTTTATTGAAGTCCTACGAAGTTGGCTTACAGTTTCTTGGATGGATCATACTATAGTTAACAGGAATGGATCTTATTTTCTAAATATTCAACATGATCTCGGGATAAAATGGTCGTTGTACGTCAAGACATTGGTATCAGAATTATATCAAGATATTCTAGGTAAGAGGGTTGAAATAGATATTACAGACAATTTGATTTCATTTATCTTTTCAGTTAAATGAGCGCTAATTTCTCTGTCGCACAAATACGAGGGAAACTGGGCTAAGACGCGTCTCAAAAGCACCAATAGGTTATTCTAAATCAATTTTTCAATGCCTTAAATGTAATATCTTTCAAGGTTTGCTACACATGATTGTCATATTAAAATTAAATATTGCCTAAAGATGACATGTTGGATTTATCCTTGACATCTAGTGATTGCCAATCGAAATTCAAATGTAATGTAACCTTGAATAACATGGAATTCGGCTTTGGAATTTTCACTTCTCCGTTATAACCAGATAATAGCCTAATTATTGCTAGATATTATACAAAATTCGAATGAGGTGTTACGTTGGAATTCAATTATCGTGCCGATTCGGGTTGTTGTATTCTAAAGGATTGAACCATGTGAAATGCTCCTCGATTTTGTTCACAATGTACTATACGGCACTCATGACTCTACATAAAACAACAAAATCAATCGAACCTCAATTTCCAATTTCAAAATAGATTGTTTGTGTCTAAGCTTCAATCTAATCTCTAGTACTTGTTTGAATCAATAATAATTTGGAAGATTTGCTTTATGGCATAAGATCAGAATCACTGCATTTGGCTTATTACTTTGTAACACATTGAAAACCTTGAATTTATTTAAAACAAACACAAATAAACTAATAGAAACTACATGTCGTCAACATTACACAAATCAGTCAAATGTCCATATTGTCAATCAAAATTCAAAAGTAATCACGAAATGTCAAAACACGTCGATAGAATACATATTGGTTCAGGATTACTAGAAGGAAGAACCCATCGGATTTAGTTGTACTTTCGATTGATAACGGATTCTAATAGGGAATATATTTTTTTCTTTCGATTTCGATACTAACCGATAATTCATTATTTTTTATCTCACTGCCGAGTGCGTGTACATATAGGCTAAAATCAAGGTTGAATCCTTGCTTTGCCATTTTGCCAGGATAACTATACGAAAATGTGCCCCGTACCTTGAACTATGGGACTATTATTGTCATTCAGAACTTGAGGACAAGAGGTTAGACCACATTATATTATAATTATTAGCAAGTAATTTTGATGAATTAAAGATATGATCGACATACACCTGAAACCTAATGTAAGAACGTATTTCCAATACGTAGAAGTACGATAATCAGATTGATGCAAAGTTTTTTATAGTAATAAAGCCACCAATTTACCTCGAGTCTATTTTGATATTAGTAATTTCAAATTACTCGAGTGGATTAATTATTTATTCACAGATATCGACTGGAATGAATCAATTTCGTTCGACTTTTCAGACCAAGGCTTAAAATCGGTGTTGTGACCATACTTCACTGCTGGTGGTCAATAATAGGTCGTCTTGCCATATTATTATTTAATGACTACAATAGTCGGTCTCCGAACCAAGTATGGCGTCATTCTTGGTTCAGATAGAAGAGCAAGTAAAGGATTCTTTATAGGGTCCAAAATTACACAAAAAATAACACAGATTGACGATACTCTAGCTGTCGCAGTTGCAGGGCAGTTATCAGATGCGGAACATATTATCAAAGTTGCAAAGGCGGAACGAAAATTGATAGAATTGCGTAGAGGTTTCCCACTAACTGTGAAAGAATCTGCAAGATTGATCGCCAATTTGGCATATTCTGGCCTTAAAAATTACCAACCATACTTCGTAGAGCTAATAGTCGCAGGAGTAGATAGCGAAGGCGGACAAGTGTTTGTAGCGGACATGAGTGGTGCTATAACTGGGGAAGAATTTGCTGCTTCAGGGTCTGGATCTCCTGTTGCGTATGGAGTGCTTGAAAATCTATATCACAACGAAATGAC
The DNA here is from genome assembly GCA_029237525.1 of Nitrososphaerales archaeon. GTDB lineage: Archaea > Thermoproteota > Nitrososphaeria > Nitrososphaerales > Nitrososphaeraceae > JARBAU01. The sequence goes on from JARBAU010000175.1 coordinate 2,849, forward strand.
TAACGATCAAGCAAAACAGGTGGCCGAGAAAGCAGTATCTGCTGCGATGGAAAGAGATCCTGGCTCAGGTAACGGAATCGATGTTCTGATCATTCCTAGCATAATACAGGTCCAGCAGAAGGAGAAGGTGAAATAGAATGTCAGAAATTGGTGGTATGTCAAGTAGTAGTAACAATAATAGGTACCCATACTATTATGGACCGGAAGGGCGACTAGTATTAGTCGATAGTGCTCTAGAAGCTGTAAGCAGAGGATCAACAACTATTGGTATAAAAACACCGAAATTTGCATTAATCTCCAGTCATATTAAGCCTACAAAGGCCTTAGTAGAGCCGGCTGAAAAAATCTTTACGATAGATCAACACATAGGTGCCACTGGTTCAGGATACATAGGCGACATACTTCAACTAATAGACGAAATTCGGATTGCAGCCCAAAGACATAGACTTTCATATGAAAGTCCCATAGATGTAAATTCCCTTGCGAAATATCTTAGCACGTATTTGCATAACTATACGATTTACGCTGTCCGGCCTCAGGCTGCGTCCATAATTATTTCTGGAATAGATCAAATGGGTATTCAGTTGTATCAAGTGGATCCAAGTGGCACTTATTTTCGCGGGTCTGGATTTGCAATTGGCCATTATTCCGATATAGCTTTGGATGTACTTCAGAGGGAATATAGTCCACAATTAAGTATCAATGAAGCGATAGCCTTAAGCAGCAAAGCAATGGAAAAAGCATTGGACGAAGGTCCTCAAGTAGAAACTGGCATAGTGACTACCAAAGATGGTATATTTAGGAAAATTACTAATGGCCAATATAACGGATAAACAGGTGCATTAAGGAACATTCACTACAAGGACTCTACTGAGATATCTGACCCACTATTTTTTTGGATCTTGCGAAACTAGCTCTAAATGGAATCTTAATGGGATTCGATTTTAAAGCAATTCAGAAAAATTAAACCTTTATAATTGCTAATTTAAATGAATTTTGATTAATGCACTTGTTCTAAATTATATCAGTAATTCAAGCAATGCCTAGATACAGATTCACTTTTTTTCTTGTATACACAACTTAAATAAATATTATTAAATGTATTTAAATGACACAATGTCTTAATAGCTCATAAATGACTAGCCTATATGCAAAAAAGATTCAAGTTGATTCATTTTATGTTACATGGCAACGTCAAAGTACTCTGGCACCTTCTAATATACAATACATAATTGCAATATAATCTGGTCATTACGATACTTAAAATAGTCAATTAATTAAGATCTTGGGTAGATTTGGGATTCTATTCAGACAAGACAAGTGACATTTCGTTTGAGAGGCATTTATCATCCTTGGAGCAAGAACCAAGACACTTATTATTGGAGCTCCGCAATTTCGTGAAGTCATTTGGTAATAATGTCATCGAAGAAGTAAGGCCGCACAGAATAGTATACGCTAAATCTTTGACCTTTAGAACATTTTTGGATATCCAACCTAAAATTAATGGCTTGGTTGTATCATTGAGAAAAAGTAGGACAGAACCAGCTTTAACAAAGACAATTGATAATTTAATAGAGCTAAATGATTTCAAAAATCAAATTGAAGATGCATATCTATCGATCAAATAACGCTCATTCAGGGCATTATTCTAATGATACGATATACATATAACCGAATTGCTATAGCTGCATTTGACATGGTCTGATAACCCAGATTAGCCGGTTGATGAATTCACCTCAGGTGCTTTACATTGATAAAGATCCACAATTTGGTCAAGAAATATGAGAACTTGATAGCCCTAAACGAGATCAACCTAGAAGTATTTGACAACGAAGTATTTGGGCTGCTGGGACCAAATGGGGCTGGAAAAACAACGCTAATCCATATCCTTGCAACTCTTTTGAAGCCCACATATGGAACTGCCATTGTAAATGGTTTCGACATTGTAAAGAATCCCTCTAAAGTACGGTCAAGTATTGGGATAGTATTTCAGGCCCCTAGCAGCGATGATATGTTGACAGCATATGAGAATCTGAAGTTGCATTCAATGCTTTATGGTGTTCCCAAGAGCATAAGAGAAAAGAGAATCCTCGAGGTCCTAGAATTGGTAGGACTAATCGAAAGAAAAGATCATCGTGTGAAAAAATTTTCTGGTGGAATGAGAAGGAGGCTAGAATTAGCAAGAGGACTTTTGCATAAACCCAAGGTGATATTCCTTGATGAACCAACTCTGGGCTTAGACCCTAAAAGCCGGGGAATAATGTGGGACTATATCAAAGGATTGGTACTGCATGAGAAAATTACAGTAGTAATGACGACGCACTATATGGAAGAAGCGGACGTGCTTTGCGATAGAATAGGTTTTATCAATAGCGGA
>JARBAU010000176.1 GCA_029237525.1 Nitrososphaerales archaeon
AAAAGGAACATTACTTAGTATCTGACTGAATGTTACACTAACAATTGAAATAATGGCATTATTTCTAATATTATTATTGTGATCAGGAATAGGGTTTTGAATATTTGACATAATCTCAGGAATCAGACCAGACGTCCATAGAGCAGCAGTAAATACAAACATAGCAGCAAAAAATACTAAAACGGAATAATCTACGTCATATAGTATTTCTCTACGTTCATTACTTAAGGTATAAAGTGCTATGGCTCCAAGAGCAGCAATTACACTTATGTTAAAATATGTAATATGAAAGATAAACTGAAGAATTTCTGAAATTATAAATCCTGCTATAGTTAAGAAGAGAATAATAGCTGAAATTCTAGCAAGATATGGATTAGTGACAGAATTGGTTGATAATAGTTCACTCTCTTTCATAACCACAATCTTATTACTGAAATTGATATGGTTGGGAACTTTCAACAGTTCTTTTTTAAAGTATACTTTCAAAATAAAATATGTTAAAACAAGATTTAGCATAGTGGGAATAACTAACCATTTCATAAATGTTAAGAACGGCAAAGGAATACCACTTTTTATTGCTATTAGTAGATTTTGAGGATTTCCAATTGGAGTCATGACGCTTCCTATGCTGATTCCAAATGCAAGTGCAATAAAGAGAACTGTTGGTCTAAGTCCAATTTGTCTTGATATATGTATTACAAGTGGTATACCCAATAAAGCAATAGTATCATTAACTAAGAATGCAGAAAGTATTCCTAATCCTATAACAAATACTAGCAGGATTGAATTGACATTACTATTCGCTCCATTTAGCAACTTTGCTGTTACATACTTGAGCACTCCTGATCTATCAAGTGCAGAAACTATACTGAACATACCAAAAAGAAAAATAATTACATCGAGATTGATTGCCTTAAGCGCATCTTCAATACTAATAACTTGGAGCCCGACTAAAAGGCCTGCTCCTATTAACATTGAAGTCCAAATTGGGATATTGTTTATTTTTCTTCTTTCTATGATGAGAAAGAATACAAGTGCAAGGACGCCTATTGCAATATATTCATTAGCTAGCATCTAGTTAATACATCTGATCAGTGCGGATCATGTTATTCTTTCTTTATTCTGAGACTTTGGTAGGTTGAATTATGCATCTATATTTTTATTCGTTAGTCGCTATATGTTTTAGACAAAATGTAACAAGAAGAATTCACAATAATGTTTATTCAAATCTAGTCATTTAGTATGTTATCATATTCGTGGTATTATATTGGTTGCTCTGGATATATCTTGGCAGGGGCCATTTTAACCTATCAATCTAGAAAAATTCAAATTTCATTAATAATAAAATGTCTGAGTTAGGCACTAGTGGCAAGATAACTATATAATATAAATAATACATAGATTATAACAACTAATAACTTCCATATGACACTAGATAATTCAACACACGTTGAATCTATTCTAAATAAAACACCAACAAGACACTATCGTGAATCTGCACTAATGTCTGCTGTTCATATTCTCATCTGTATGACCGAAGGTAAAAGTCCTGAGGATATAGCCAAGGATTTTGATGGTAATGTAGAATTAGTTCGCATTTGGATAGATTACATGATAGGGATTAACTGGGTTTATAGAAATGCAGTTGACGGAACCTGGGTATCTTCAAACAATGGAAAAAAGTGGATTGAAAAATATTATATGTTATATAACGTTACATAATAGGCATCATATTGCTTTTTTAGTGCAAAAATATATTTTGATGCATAAAATCGCAAAAATCTTATTCGGTTACTTTATATATCACTAGAAGGCATAGCTTGGTGCCAAAAGGAGGCAAATTTGTAATCAGATGAGCTTGAGATTATCTAATAAAGTCCCTAATCGGTCTTCATTGCCAGTATTCATATTATGTGACAAATGTTACTGGTGCGCAACATACCTTGACAAGACGAGAGGACCAATATATAATAAATGTCCACATTGTACTGCTAGAATTGAGCTGTCCAGCTTTCCTATTATGTCCAACGAATCATTTATTTTTGATTATAATGAAAGACGTGGAGTAGAATTGCAATTCGGATCCAGATAACGTAACGCTGATTCATCAAGACAAGACATGAGCTGATTTCTAAATGGCCAGTGATGAGGAAGAACAATAAACAAACTACATCTCTTAATTGTAGCAGCAAACAATCATTATGCTGGGTTTGGTCCTGGAACTGCTAATTCATCTAGGAAAATATTGGATTGCCAAAAGTCACACAGAATTATTTTGGAATGCAACAGAAAGAAAATGAATACAGTTATGATTTATCATAATTGCTGCTTACTAAACTAGAATAATATCTTAATCATAATCTCATGCAAATGCTTGAAAATGTGATATACCCAGTAATAGGATTTGTAGGAACTCTACTTGGACTTGAAGCAGCCTGGCACTTTACAGCCTGCAGGATACCTAAGGACAGAATAAAGCCTTGTATGTATAAACAGGTAAAATTAGCACTAGTGAAATCAAGGTAATAAACAAAAAATTTATAAGCTATAATGAGATGCCTAGAGGAATTCTTAGTTAATAATAAATTCTTTTCTAGGCTAGTTAATTAGCGGCAAACTAAAACTGAAAGTAGCACCTTTGCCATCAACATTATTTTCTGCCCAGATTTTCCCACCGGTGCTTCTACAATGCCTTTTGAAATATACAGACCAAGACCTGATCCTGTTTCTGATTTGGTAACAAATATCGTAAATAACTTTTCCTGTATTTTAGGATCAATACCAGTGCCTCTATCTCTAATACTAATGACAATTTCGCCTCCATTTTCATTGTCATTGTCGATATTATCTTTACTCGTTTAAGCACTTCAAGAATTGCGTTATTTACAAAGATTGCAAGTCAGATTTTATGCTATATGCCAACACATGGAAATTAAAAAGAAGAGAAAGAAGGTTAAGAATTTCTTCGTTATTGTTGTTCTGTCTAGATATCTACTTCGTTTGATTAATTACTGCCATGCGTTGTTCTGAGGACCTCCCATCATACCATGTTGAATCATCATTCCATGACCTATCATTCCCATTCCAGGACCTCCCATCGATGGATGCATCATTGCCATCATTGCCATTAAGGACATAGGTTGATTGGATAGCACCTTTCCGTTACCAGGATCTACTATTACTCTATGGATGTTGTCGTTAGAATCTAAAACAAAGACATTATACACAAGGAATCCTCTTTCTGGATGAATGAATGCTGCTACAGCTGATGAATTTGAACCTCCTCCTACGGCTTTCAATGCATTTGTAGTTGCATCATTTAGAGTTGTATGTATCTTCGACTTGATTGCATCTATTACAGGACTAAATAGAGATACGGAGCTGGTCCAATTTGCAGAATTCATTCTCATGGAATTTGGACTTGACATTTGTTGACTACCACTTGGCATCAGTGCCATCATTGCACTGTTAGAAGCAGTGTTGTTAGGTTGTTGCTGCTGTGCAAGGATATTACTGCCATTTGGTAACATCACCATTGCCAGAGATATAACGATGCAAGACAGAGCTGCTAAAAAGCCTACTGAACGTTTTGTTTTCATAAGTAATTAGACGAAGAGCTTTTATAATAAGATTATATCAAAGGAGCGAACAAACAACCGTAGGGGATAACAAAGTTAAGTCAAAGATAAATGCTACCTGTCTAGCGAATAATCTGTCATCAACTATGCCCAGTAGTAAAAATGCTGTGGTTTTACTAGTTACATCATTCCTACTTGTCATTTTGGTTTCAACAAAAGGAAGATCAAATAAATGAGTGTAACGGTTCTGCAAAATGACATTTATGCTCCGATAAATATTGTGTATTCAATAATTCGTTACAACTTTAGAAATCGCAACTCCTAAATCGTATATTATGATATCTATAACCCTATGACAAAATTGCAAACACAATTTGTTGTAATGACTCTTGTCATCAGTATAGTAGCAAGTGCCGCTGTGATCGCAAGTGCTGCCACCAATCCTCTATCGGTAGTAGCACAAAAAGCTATTCCTACGAACAAGATAGCAAATGGAAATGTTACGATGCCAAAAATAGCAAGTCAATCTGTAACGACTAGTAAAATACAAGGATTAACTAGGCTTATTTTTGCTGGCTGCAATCTGAACTTTGGAACAGTTAATCCTCATGCTGGTGGTCTTGCAGATTGTTCTGTTCCAGGAACAGTAGCTGGTGATAACGTTGTTGCATCACCTAACAATGGCATGTGGGATGCATTTTCATTCTATGCAGTTATTAGCTTGGATGGAAAAGTAAGAATTCTTGTGCACAATAATTCAGACAATATTCTTCAGGGTCTACCAACCACATGGTCAGTAATAGTGTTTCATAAATGAATACGTATCAAAAAATGTTCGAATAGTGGAGAATGAAGTAGAATATCATAAACAATCCCAGATACCAAACAAGTCCCTTGCTTCTCATAGGATGTTCTGGCTGGAACTATCCAGATACTCCAGATAAGGGTGGAGGATGGACAGAGGTTTTCTACCCTGATAATGAAACTAAGCGTCTACGCTACTACTCTCAATTCTTTGAAACTGCAGAAATGGATTCCACATTTTACAACAGATTCTATTCGAACATGACCAAAGGCACGTTTATTGGAATGACTAAAGCCACTCCTGAGAGATTTCAGTTTTCAATTAAAGTGCCAGAAACCATCACGCACCAAAAAAGATTAGATATAGATAGAGGTGCTATTGTAGACTTTGAAGAATTTATTGACAAGATATCACCATTAAAGTCAGCTAATAAGCTAGGAGCGATCTTGATTCAATTACCACCTAGCTTTACTGTTAATGATTTCAGAAATATAGAACGCTTTCTTGATAGACTACCCAATACGGACAAGAATAATAGCAAGTATGATTATGCTGTTGAATTCCGCCATCCTTCATGGAAGACAGAAGGACCTTGGGAAATGTTAAAGCAGTATAATATTGCAGCAGTAATTACAGATTCACCAGCAAAAGAAAATTTGCAATTCTTGTCTGATGTTATAATAACTACTCCAGATCACTCCTTTATTAGATTTCATGGTAGAAATACCAATGGTCATTATTGGTATAATTATTTGTATTCAAAACAAGAATTAGAACCTTGGATTGAAAAAGTGAACCAAATAAAGAATGATACCAGAGTTCTTAGAGTGTATTTTAATAACCATTATGGAGGTAAGGCTGTTGTTAATGCACTACAATTTAAGGAAATGACTGGCGCATCTTTAACCCAATTTGAAATGAATGCATTAGAAAATGCAGAGAAGTATCTTTCCAAACTAGACAATAGCGTACATAAGATCGCCAAATTGTAATTTCCGCAATCCCACCAATACAGTCTGTAACAATTTACCTAGTCTGACTCATAATCAAATACGAATTGCTGCTTTTCTGACCCTATACAATATATGCAAAAGACTTTAGGGATAGTGACTCATCATTTTAATCCTTCCCAAATTAATTCCAACAGTCACTATTATTTATTTTTTCTAAACTGTCCTTCCATTACAATTTCTGTTAGAGGTTTTCTATCATTTGGCTGTTCCCTTTCCTGGAGTTGTGGAGGAAGGTTATTCTTGGGTCCTCTCCTACCAATTGCAATCATTGCCATAACGTCAAAGTTATCAGGAATTTGTAAATCTGCTCTAGCCCGCTCATAATCAAATCCTTGCATTGCATGCACTGCTAATCCTCTTGATGATGCTTCTAAAGCTAAATTTTCCCATGCAGCTCCAGCGTCAAATTGATGTGTTATAGAGTATTTTTCATTATGCTCAAAATTCTTTCTAGCTATGACTACAACTAATACAGCAGCGGTTTTTGCCCAAACTTTATTTGACTCTGCTAATAAATTGAAAAGTTTATCCCAATGTGATGTGTTTTTCTTGGTGTAAATGAATCTCCACGGTTGGTTATTATATGAGGAAGGAGCCCACCTTGCTGCTTCAAATAGACTCATTATAGTGTCGTCATCCAATACTTCTCCTGTCATAGATCTTGGAGACCATCTATGTAAAATTAGAGAGTTTATCTTGTATTTTGGTTGTCTTATAGATGTGGTAGTAGCAGTATTCTTTTGCTCTTGTTCGATTGACTTATCAATTGATATAGTCATCTGTATATACGATATACCACATGTTATATTATATTTTTAATTCTGAAGTAGGGATTTCATTAGAATCTGGTCAGTAGTAGAAATCAGATAGGTCCTTCTATTGGTTTGGCGAACTATTATTCCAGAGTAGCCAGCCGGCAGCATTAAAGACAAAGGATCTTATGTCACAGCAACGTATGGACTAAAATATGATTGAGGACGAATCCAAACCTGATTTAACAAGGAAGAAATTTACTTGACAGACAGAAATACTACAACTATCTTAGGGCATTTCGTTTTCTGTAACCTTCTTCAATCTCTTTATGCCTTTGAATAACTTCCTCGTCTTCTATTCTTCCAAATTTAGGATAATATATACACTCTGGATACATTCGCCGTTATTGCCCTAGAGTTAGAGGTAACTCCATTTCTAACATCATGTATCCTATATGTTTTCTAGTAAAAATATACTTCAAGCAAGTGTGAAAGATTTAACTTTTAGATTTTACTTTATAATGGTTAGATATAACAATACCATTGCTTTGTTGTTGGAGTAGTGGTGGATGTTATGTTCTGTGCGATTTGTCTTTTGACCGACGAGGTGCATCCGTCGGTCATTTTATTATTCAATTTTATTAGATTATTCCTTCTCTAAACTCTGAATTTGGATTATTGTTCACGCTGCCCACTTCTAGCATACCAGCAAATCTGGTCATTGGATCTCTTCTTTTCCTTTTATCAATGGAAAATGCTTATTCCTAAAATTTGGTCGGTCAAGTCCAAGTTACCAATCATTAAAAACTTTCGCTTTTTTTGATTATATTCTTCTATGCGTGCTACTTCTGAAGAGGAATATCTAGAATATATGGTGCCTGATAAGCATTGTAGCCTTCATCTAATAGTGAGATCACATCTCTCTTTGTTGCTTCTTTCTGTCTTTCTCTTTCTCTTTCCTTTTCTTTCTCCTTTCCTAGAGATGCAGTTCTAAGTCTGTATCTATGATGATAGTTTTAGCCTTTTCTGCTAATCCGTTGAGTATCACAAAGGTTCAGGGATTGGAAGTTTTTCGTATTAGAGGATTATTCATATGCTCATAATACCAGTGCTTAACAATGACTATATAATATCATCCAGGTTACATGAATCTTTATAAATGAAACCTTTCGCATAATCATGTTTTGTCAGTTAAAAAAGATGAATACCGGAAGGCATAATCAAGAGGATATACGAATCAAGAGTGCGTTGCTTCAATTATATTGTTGTCCTGTATAGAAAAGAAATGGTTGAAAAGCCTATATTCGATGCTTTGCTAATAAGAGGACCTGGTCCAAAATCCAGATTAAAATCAGAATCAAGATCAAAGCCACAAGAGTATAAATAGTGATGTGTAACTAGATTGGAGTCTAAAATCTCGCGTTTATCGGATAATAGTTGCCTGTTTAGACCAATAGGGAGTAACAAGGCCATACATACAATAGACATGAACGTACCACTTGACATATATGATAATAGTGCTTGTGAATATATAAGATATAAAAGATATATAATACAAAATATATCATGTCCAAAGGTAAGACAGATGAAATATCGCAGACATTAGTACCAGACTTTCACTATAGTTTCAAATACACAGAATCAGATAACCAAACGAATATCTACTTGCTTATTTCATATGATTCAAAAACAAGACTTCTAAAATCGTCAACGGATCTTAGTGGTACAAATGTAAGTGAGAAAGCTATTAATGATGCAGACGATAACGAGTTGTCTAACTCAATAAGAAGTAATAGAGATGACTTCTTTGATTCAATACCTGATTACTCTATCAAAAGCGATTCTAAGGGGGAAGATCAGAATACTGTATTATACAGTCTAACAGTTACGGTTAAAGATGACGTACACACAACAAAATGGGCAAATGCGTCTAAAGATTTGCCAGATAGCATTATCAAGATTGTAGATGAAATTAAGAAGCTATCTATTAAGAAGAAAATAATCTAAATCTAAAAGTAATAACAAAAAGATGTTACAGCTAATATTTAGATTTGTTACAAGAAACTATTTATAGTTCTAAACAATGAATTGTAAATAATTTTTTTGTCTTCATTGAATCAATTCTATTCGCTTTTGTGGTGAAGTTTTGATTGATTAATTTTTGATATTGTTTTTATAGAGTATTTTCTACAACTGATCTAGTAATATGCTCCTAGCAACTTTTCACTATATAGAAAACTGCCATATTTTTTGTCTTTCTAACTGAAGAACCAAAACTCACCTTAGACTAGGTTCAATGGCTGAATATTTTTGTGAAACCAATTTATCATGAGTATCTCCAATATCCTGTATTTCATTGATATTCATTCCAGGTGCTTTATCATTGTTGTCATGATTAGCTTTTGCAATTTTATTTTCTATCATTATCACTTGATCGTGATTCTTATCCTTACTATCAGTTAGATCTTTGTTGGTAATTTGATTTGAGTAAATGTCATTCTTAGCTGAATCACTACTAACCCGTAAACTCGATTCATTAAATGAACCTATGACATTGTTATGTATTGAATTGGTAAATGATTGGTCGAATAAATAAATTCCGTTGTTACAATTATCTATTTTATTATTGTATATTTCGTTATCATGCGATTGTGATATGAAAATACATTTGGATTCCCCATACACAATATTGTTTCTAGCTATTGAATTGTGCATATTCCTACTAAACATAATCCCTGAACCAGAGCTATGGAAAACAGTATTATTCTCTATAGTTACATTGTAACAGTTAAGAGAACATATGATACCCATTGCCCCATGATCATGTACCGTATTATTTCTAATCTCTATATCATGAGTCCCTGTGTGAGGATCCAATCCATACATGAAATTGTGATGTACAATATTATTTTCTATAAGTATATTGCTTGCATTTACTGAGTAGAAACCAAATCGGTTGTTGTGAATATCATTATTTTTGATTATGTTTAGATTGTGATGATAATCTTTGTTATTATCGTGTGTATTCCCATAGTAGCTAATTCCAGAACAGCCTCCACCACATTCATATCCCAAATAAGCAATTTCAGAGTTAGTGATATTAGTGGTACCTGCTGCATCTTTATCAATTATGATATAAGGTCTTGGAACGGCATCTATACCTGTGTGCTCATGTTCTCTATCCTGTAATATTTCAGAATCAAACTTGACATAGTCATTAATATTCGGATCCCAAGATGTAACCTTAACAGAATCTATTAGTAAGCTGCCAAGAACAGTGATGGGATATGCCACTTTTCGATCATCTGCTATTTTCAACCATCTTGTATCTTTTGGATCGATTATTAGGGTTGATCCCTTTTCTATTGTAATCCCTGCATTAAGTATCCAGATTTTGCTATTATTACCATGTATTTGGTCTTCATTATCTAAAATGGTTCGATCTTTAAGCTGATTATAAATATCTGACAAGTGAGCAACTTTGCAAGTTAACTTGATGTCCTTATTTCGAATATCATAGCTGACACATAGAGATGCCTTGCCAGAATCAACTGCACCAAATACTTCAGTAAATCTATAACTCCTGTTTTGGACCGTCAGAATAAGGACTGACAGTATCAATAATAATAGTACGTTTACTAAGGATGGAATTCCAAAATTTAGCCTTAGTTTGTTCAACAGGACTTAGAGAATAAGTTAGAAAATATCACTTCCGAAACAGTTTTAGTATAAAGTTAATTTCTCGAAGATTTTGCAGCTTTACATTATGACTTGTTATCTGTTGTTTATTATATAAAACCGAGTATGAAAATTACTATATTGAAGATCTCGGCATTATCATATGTGCTAAATAGGCTTATAATTGATATCATAAAAATTAAAATTATTTTAATAATGTCTCATATTAATAATAATATAGTCTATTGGCAGATTGTAGATTGATAATAATTGGATATTTCGATATTGGATTTGTGACCCCCCAGTTTTCTAATTGCATAATCGTATGATGGTGGCAAAACTTGATGCAGAATGTTTAGACTAAGCATACAAGTGTGCAAGTGTGATATTCGTCTTTAAGGCCTATTAAGTATGAGACAAATCTAAACAATATGTAATATGAAATATGTAATATGTAATATGAGGTATGGGATATGGGATTAGTAGGTTTAGCCTACTCCCCCAAGTACTAAGCTCCTGTCCATATGAAAAAGGAAAACATTAAAGCTATCGTAAAGCATAAGAATTTACTTATATGCCGAATTTTTGGATTAATAGTATCGTAGAAAAAATTTCAGCTGTATTAAGTCGTTCTATCATATA
>JARBAU010000177.1 GCA_029237525.1 Nitrososphaerales archaeon
ATCACGATTTGTATGTAATTGTACAATAATAGCAGTTAGGACAACCTTTTCCTTTTGTGGTACTGGCTGGGCAAAACTTGGTTGAGCAATAATTGCTGGAACAATTATTGTACTCGCCACTAACAAGATGAGCAATAAAGGTGTGTATCTAGTGCAAATTCTAATTGTGGAAAGAACCCCTATAACCTTGAGAATAAATCCATCCGTTAAATCACAGTATCTTCTAGTTAACCTTTTCCCATATACTTCTCGAATTCGAGACCCCTGAAGCATATTAGTTAAGATCATTCATTACTGTACACTCGATCAGTAAAACCATATTATAAAGCGGAAGTATTTATGAAGTACTAGATGCTATCAAGGAAAAATGATATAATTTTGCCAAACTTGGGAATACTATGTAAACAGATCAGTAATGAATGGACGACAATAGTCAGTCAGTCAATTATCGTAGCGTCTGATGGTTATAATATACTCGCACTAATATTGTAGATATATTAGGCTTATCTGTTAGTACTACTTTACCCACAGCATGTACTGACTCATTGCTGATTATGTTAGAATTCTTACCGCCTAATTCCATAGTCGTTATGCTAGTTTCAGGGTCTACTGTTTTGTTTACTGTTTCCATACTAATGTCGATTGGAATATACTTGGTAGTATTGCCTGTATGTATTGCCAATCTCCGCACACGCGCCTCAATAAACACGCATGTGCCTTTTATGGTTATACAACTGCATTAGTCTATACATCAAATATCCCAATTCATACAGCGTACATAAACTCGCGCACTGCACCTCTGTACTGAAAAACACATTTTCGGATGTGATTATAGCAGACTTCCTAAAGGAAGATAGTTAATATCTGAGGTGGAACTGATGCGTGCTGGTAACCATTCATCAAGATCTAAAAACATTCAAACAACTTCAAGCAATTATGCAAACTGTCAGTCCGGGGGAAATTGAAGATGCAACTGGAATCTTTGACCTTTCAGCAGTATGGGGGGAACGTACTAAGAAGCTTAAGAACGACCTCAAAAATACAACAAATGAAATTGAAATTTCGGCAATTAAATCGCGTATAGAAACAATGTTACCTAACGGAATTGCTGGAATGTTTTCAGTTAGAATGCTTTATTCCATGGAATTGAATGGAAGTGTATTATTTGACGATCCTAATGGTTACTTGCCTGGTAAACCTGTCGGAGTAGGAACAAAAGATGCATGGACTTTGGAGCTTTGGTGCGGAGCATGGGACGCAGATGCTCAGTCAGGTTATATGGTAGGTTATCTAGGAATTCCTTTGTCGTTGTCTGATGAGAAAAACGATGGCAGAGTCAAGACCAACAATACAGGCAGCCATTTCAAATATCTTTCAGACATGATTAACAACCCTTTAAAACTAAGGCAATAGTAGGATGATCACCATTAAACCGTTGTAACAAATTAACGAAAGTAAGTTTTTTTCTTGCGGCTCCTAAAAATGATTATTGCAAGTTTGAGTTCTATTGACATTCCAGACATTGAGACAGTCCTAGATTAATCGTGCTCCTTCTGTGTGAGTAGACCAGTATGACAATGCCGAGATTAACACTATAAAGGAAAATGCATCTAAATCAAATAAGAATCCCCGATAATTTCCGAACTATAATGCTGACATATCCAAATGTAATAGAGGATAAATCATCATTTAGTAATGATAAAAATAGGTTTCCATTATCTGGAAGCATAGACCAAATAGGAGGTGATATACAAAGAATAAAAGATATGGGAGTAGATCATATTGTATTTGGTTACTTTGTGCCGATAGGAAGAGATGTAACTAAAGTAATTGATACGTCCAAGGAGCTTTCAAAATTTGCCCGGTGACTGTTTTGAATAATATTTATAACCTGGCATCTCACATATCGTATTGTAACATTATTTCCGGGATGATTAATCCGGATGGGTTAAAACGTCTAGTGTCATCCTAATGTGTTAAACTTATTTCATGTTAACAGAATTTAGTATGTTGATTCTCATCTATTAGCTGCTACTATCTATAGATATCATCAGTTGAGTTAAGAAATATTAAATTCATCACTAGCCACGAAAGTTTTAGCTATGGATCATTTCCGTCAGTTATGAGTGAGTTTGGGCAATTTTAATAATTTTGATTTATGTGCCTCCGGATCTATGTATTTTATATGATGTTCTATCGACTCCAGATGAATGTTCTTTACTTCAGTATGCAATATACAGTAATAGTAATTCTGTTTGATAACAATTATTGGATAGCATGGACTTTGATCTAAAGTATGTTTTGGAAGCGGCGCCCAAGGCTTCACTCAATACATCAGTTATCCCATTCTAGAGAATGTTTATAATCTGGCGCGCAGCATATCTGTGTTAGAAACGCTTTTTCCGATATGCTTGACTGGCATTTGATAGAATATCCGACATGATCTGATTCGCATTACGTGCAAGAGAATCTTTCATTTAGCCAACACGTTGTACAAGTACGTATTTTCTACCTTTAGTTTTTCTAGACTAATCGATAGATATCCATTCCTCTTTGCAGAATTAATATTGTATTTGATCAGGTAATTAGAACTAAAATTCAATTTTCTTAACTGGCTGCACTTATCTAACCAGTTTCTTATTACATTGTAAGCCTCGTCTTCAGAACATTTTCTAACGTTAATAAGGTAAGGGGCTAGAATTCGCCATATAACAAATTTCCTGTAATCATCTATTGGAGTCTGCAATAGTTTTTCGATCCACGAGATCGACGATGGATTGACCGTCTGTGTGCGCGCCATTTTGCTATTCATTTGTTTTTGCTGAATCTTTTCATTGATTAGCCACAGTTGAAAATAACGTAACAGATAATTTATAGCTGGTTTTTGACCATCCCATCGTTGTATAATCTTGACTTCCTGGGCGCATTTAGAATTAATAGTTCCTGGAACTCTAACAAGACAGGAGTTTACTGTAGGATTATGCTGAGGATCACCTTTCTTATTTGTTAGATACTCTTCTGAGAATTGGATGAATCTTGATGTCAGATCTTTTCCATCTGGCTCCCTTAACCTTGCAAATCTTTCCTCCTCTTCTAAAATAAATCCCTCCATTGGCTGATAGATATGGTAACCGTTGCCGGTCCACAATACAGTAGGATGGCCATGCATGACAGATCTAATCTTTCTGAGAATTTTATCTAATCCTTTATCGAGATTGATTTGCATATTACCAAAATCTCTAAGATCTAGATCTATCATAACGAAACTTGGCGCGACTCGATTAATCCCCTGATAATTTGTAAATGGAGGATATGCATTGATTCGACAATCTTCATAATTCGAGGACGCGAAATATTTCAATAGCTCTTGTTTGCTAAATACTTCTTTTTGGTATCCTAATCGTTTAGTCATAATTTTTCTTGGAAATGTAGGCTCCTGAAAATGAGATAAAATAAAGTCTACATTTCCGGAGATTATTTCACTCTGTGATATGTTATTAATCATCGCAGTTAGATTCAGTATCCTCATCATCGTACTGCGCGGCCATCATCCTCTTCATCTGTTGTATGGCATAATCTATTCTAACTTCCATTGAGCCTTTACCCACGGGTAATTTTAGGAGCTCGCCTTTATGATGTTCCAGAAGATGGTTTCCTAGATCAAATTCGATAGGATCCTTATGGTCACACCAAAGACACGGTAATGTGGGCAAATTAATTTCTATAACTTCGCCTTTGTCGTCTGCAGATGTTGGCGCGATGTTGGTTTTATGGAAGTTTGCGACACTTGCGACACTTGCAACAGACGCGACACAACTGGCAGCTTGAGACACGTCATTTTGTTTGATTTTCTTATTATCGGAGCTTAAATTTACTGGCAATGGTGTTTTATTATTATCCGCTATTTCTGCGACACTTGCGACAGATGCGACGGGTTTAGAAGACGGAGATACATCATCCTTTTCACTCTTATCACGTATGTCTGCGACACTTGCGACACTTGCGACACTTATAGGGGACAGGCAGGCCTCTTTCTCGCTAATTTCAGTATTTAATATATCATTTCTATTTATAGAATTATTATTATTATTATTATTACATACTACATTCTCATGATTTGTATGCTCTGTAATGGGATCTAATCTTGCTGCCACCGCTTCGGTCTCACCTTGAGGCTCGCCGTTAATAGACGACTGCCCAAGATCCGATGACTTATTACCATGAGCAATTTGGTCATTTTGCCTGGCTCCGTTCCTATAAAGTGTCGCATCTGTCGCATCTGTCGCAGATTCTAGAATTATTATCTCATCTGGAACGTCATAATGAATTGCTAGTCGGTCTAAAACTTCCTTTGAGAATATAAGTCCCCTTCTAGTCTGAGTCCCGCTTCCAAGTTTAAATGATTTGGCATTGAACTTTGATTTATAGACAGATGTTACAGATTTGTGAGATATTTTTCCATATTCTGTTGTGTATACTGATTCAGTTTTGAAAGCAATCTCCTGACCATTTATTACGGCCTTAACTTCTGCCCAGATATCCTGATTGAAGAATGCGTACGGTTCGATGTCCTTATATTCATCGGAATTAGGGTTGCTGCGGCGCCTTTCTATTAGATTATTAATGACTTCTAGTAGCCTGGATTCTATTGAATTTCTCTTTGATTCATTTCTTTCGGCTATGAATTCGGATAAAGCTAGCCTGATTTCTTCTGTCGCGAGCGGCGCCTCATTTCGACTATAAAATAACCGTAATAATGGTTTAGTAAGTTCGGCACTCCTATGTTTTACATTCAAATTTATGTCATGTATTATATCGTTATAGTGAACCATTCGGAATGCAAATAGCAGCTTGCGTAAATCCATCAATTCATCATGAAGTGGTTTGAGTTTTGCATCTCCAGCATATTTTATCACATCTTTTATATTATATTCGACATCGCCAACTATGAATCTAAATACAAAAGATCTATCCAATATGCCTCTTATCTCTCTATGATCTGGAAGCTCCTCCATTGCGAGCCATTTCATACAGTAAGTTAAATATGATCCCTGTGTTCGACCAAAATTCAAGTCTACTTTGGGAACAGTCCCACCTGAAGTATAGCCAGTTTTTAATATCTTCTTTTTCTCTACATTATGTCCAAAATCATCTGATTCATCTTCTGCAATAGTACCTTGACACTCCTCCACCTCTCCGAGAAATGTAAAATAATTGGGTGCGCTTGCTGATGTTACATAGAATGGTCGATATCCTAACAGCCTGAATACTAACAGTGCAGAATTCTTACCACTTCCATTATCACCAACAAAAATATTGTAATGTAATGTTGGAAATTTATCTTGAAAATAGCTGTGAATAGTGTCAGCTGCGAGTATGGAAATATGAGAATCTCGAGCATTTACATACTTTCGGTATATACATTTGGTCCTTGAAAACAATGATTCAAGGGTTTCACCCCTCGCTCTTTCAAGATAGTTTTCCAGTTCGTCAGGCGACTCAAATATGTATGGTAATGGATTCTGGGAATCAAGATTATCTGCAGGCTTTAATATCATGCCTGATCTAATTATTTCTGAACAATACTTTGGTCGTCCATTTTCGTCTAATGAAAGGAATGCAGTCTGACCATCTTTGAGTACTATTGATTCATGTAATGGTAAAGTCCCATTTCCTGTATATTTTCTAATCGCTACTGATTTTGCCCGTTTTGTATTTTCAATTTTATTATTAAGATTGTCGTCTTGTTCATTCTCTGTCATGCCCAAGACGCTATCATAATTTTTATTCAATACTTCTTCTATTAGACGAATATGTGTGTCACTGACCTCGCTGCGCTTTAATCTCTTAACAAGAGCGTCTACGGTCTCAACCCATTTAGGACCTTCATAAACTGGACATATAATCAGCTTTTGGTCATAAGTATGATTTAACGATAGCAGCAGATTATTAGTCCACTTATCCTTTCTGAAAGCAACTACTATCTGCTCCTTCTTTATCCCGTCTGTTAATTCTAATTCTATAAAACGTTCAGCATTGCTATCTTGTGTCAATTACAAAAACCGCCTTTTTACTTGCACTCGATCAAATCTATGACTTGGCCGAGTCCACGCTTTGACGTCGTGGCCTGTACTTGGCACTTAGCTCTTCGAGCCTCGCTTTAGCATTCATCCATCGCATATACGAAGGTAGATCCTCAACCATTGATGAGATCTCATCTTCATGTTGTCTGTATTGATATGAATATTCGTCGCCTGACTCAATTAATGCTTTTTTTAATTCGGCATTCTCATTTAGGTAGTGGGCACGATCTGAGGAGTTATTTTCAGATGGCCTATCCTTAGAATTTATCATGTCTGTGTAACCTCCTGAAATTTGGAAATGCAGTCGTTGCAAAGCAGTAACGAAATTACTTTCTGAGGTCCGGCATTTACTTTAATTTCATTTGTAGCCTTTGCGATGCATCCGTCGGCTTCACATATACGGTTATTAACCTGGAAATCTAATACTTTTGTGTTCATAGGGTTCATTCACCTATGTGCTCTGGGATTCGCTTGACTGCAGGCTTGCAAATCTACCGTCAAGTGAGTCCTTGCTATTTTCCATCATTATGTTTACCAACCGTCGTATCAGCATATCATATGTATCGCCCTTCTTACCTAGTGTTTTCAATAATTCCCGTGTGTCACGGGTTATTCCTATAGTACTTATTTGTACCATGTACAGAATATAACCCCCCTAATAGATAGATACTATTAGGAAACTAATCCATAATGACATCTGCAGAAAAATATGGAATTATGAAATTCGATGAACAACGCTATAGTCAGATGATTGTAGATTTTATACTAAACAACCCCGGCTGTACAGCTGCGTGCATTCTGAAAAATGAATCGAAAAAGACAGAACATAAAAGGGAAATTGGGCGAAAAAGATTATTTACAATCCTAAAAAAGTTGAAACTGAAAAAGGTGATTATTGAAAAGAAATCGCATACAAAGGCCAGAAATAAAATGCTTTATGTCAATGAATACAATCCTCTGTATATAGTCTCTAAGGAACTTAGAGAATTTGAAAGAATATATCCCAATTTATTAGGGAAAATAAAAGAAGAACATAATGAATCAAGAAAGTTGCTATCATATGATCCAAACCTAACTTATGATACTACTCTATTCTTATTCGATACCATGAAGCTATATATGCTCAGGTCAACAATGATTTGGTCAAGAACAATTGAAGACAAATACACTAAAGAGCTATTGAACTTTACTATCTTTTCAAAGTTATATCAGATGCAAATCAAAACCTCAGAAGCACTTGATGATATAATTATAGGGGGTGAGAATGCGTTTATTTCATCTGTAGTAACAGAATTAGAAGAGATAAGGAAAAGAATTGGAGATGCAATAAGCAACTGGGACAGTCATAAAATAAAAAAAGAAATGGAACCAATATCAAATTTTGCTTTCAAGATCATATCAACTGAAATGGCCAGACTGAGAATATACTCCCAATCACTAACGTACAGATGGAAAATTGATCCCAATGATGTAGAAGAACTGACCAAAGGCATGGCAGAAGACTTTAACACGAGATCTTACATTGAAAATAATGATGATACTTGGCTGTCGATGCAGTTTGACCAGATGCGAGGAAAATAAATAGTATATTTGATAGATAGGATATACATTCTGTATCCTACCCTGTCATTTTAGTTATCAATGCTTCTGGTTTAACATGTG
>JARBAU010000178.1 GCA_029237525.1 Nitrososphaerales archaeon
AATCGTCTATGACAGGTTGATCCAGACCCATATTCCTTGGGCAGCATCTTCCATTGACATCCAGATCTTAACACAAATAGAATACCATCCAATACCTTCCTAAATGATACTGCTGGACGTCCAATTGTATTATTTGGCTTTTCTGACGGAAGTATTAAGCTGATTTCATTCCATAACTGATCTGGGATTCTTTTGATAGTTGGAAGATAACTAACTCTATCGTAAGCCACATCTATAAGCAAAACACTCTCAAGCTATATGTCTATCCATTTTTGGGATGGGTTCTTATGCCATGTAAGAATTATAGATTAAAATTGCTTTGAAAATAACGCATTCTCACGAGCTCATTTTTTAGAGGATTACTTATCGGCCGATTTCAACCGTTTCATCTGGGCCATCTTGTTACTGTTAAGTATGCGTTAAGCACGGCGAAAGAACTAGTAGTTGTTATCGGAAGCGCTCAGAAGAGTCATGAAGCTAGAAATCCCTTTACTGCAGGCGAGCGAATTGAGATGATAAGAGATTCATTGCACTCGGACAAAGAAGTAAGTATTGATAGAATTCTTCTTATCCCTGTACCAGACATGGAGATACATGGTTTATGGACTCGTGAAGTAGATCTTTTGGTCCCTAGGTACAATGTAGTTTTCACCAATGATAGTTTCACCAGACAATTGTACTTAGAGCGAGGCATTAAGGTGATAGAACCTGAAATGTATAAGCGAGAAGTGCTATCCGCAACAGAAGTTAGGGCCAGAATATCCAAGGGTGGAGCATGGAAGAAATTGGTTACAAATGAAACTGCCAGATTTATAGAAGAAATTGGTGGAGTAGAACGCATTCGACATATTTATAACCTTAGTTAGTGAGAAAAATCGGAAATTATTTTAAAGATTATATTAAATCGGATCCTTACATTTTCGGCTATAAAACATTTATGATAATTCTAGTATTTAATCTACATTTCTGAATTTATTTATTGTATATATTAACTCGACGTTAATCCCATAATGGAAAACGCATTTGTATCCGAGTTTTGATATCTCCTAAAAGAAAATGTATTTCTATGTGACAAGTTGATATAATATGCATACCATTGAAAACCAATCCCGGTCTGTCTGAAAAAAACTTAGGACATCAAGCATGGTCTCAAGAAGGTGGTACGCACAGCAATTCGTGGTTAACTGACTTACAAAAATTGTCTACTGATGAGTTGGTCCGTATGTACAATATAATCAAAGGTGAAGATTATGAATTCGCAAGGGATGCTTGGTATAACCCACTGGAAATTGACAAGCGGTGTCCCATTATGGTAGCTAAAGGCTATAGAACGCCTGAAACTCCTGAAAAGATGATAGAGTTTCAGGATACAGCAAAAGAATTAGAAAGTGAATTTCGGGCGTTCATAGATGCTTGGGACTATGGGATTATATCAGTGCGCGATATTGAAGTCGCTATATTGTATCTACTTGAAGCTGCAAGTATTGAGATTACTGAATACACTTCCTAGACAATGATCCTCTGTCTCTTTTTCTAAAAAATTTATGGATATTTCCTCGTTATTTTCAATACTCCTCTAAACTAATCACGTTTAAGTTAGGAATCCATATATTAGACATTAACTCATGAGCGGAAGCAATGGGAACCTCAGAGTACAAAGGAAAGGCGTCGGAGCTTCTGAATGGAAAAGATATCAAAATAGGACAAAGTATCACTATACATACTGCTGTCGGAGGGTATTCTGGGCTATTACTTCCACGTTACGAATTGTTTGATGACAATCATATAGTCATCAAACTAGGGAATGGCTACAATATAGGTATTGATATAACGAAAATAATATCGATTGAAAAAAACTGTTCTGAGCTTCAGTACAGCGCATATATAAATGGAAAATTTTTGGACAGTAAATCCGAATCATTAGACGAGTTTAGGGTACCCATTCTAGATCTTAAAGATAGTCTTCCTAGAGTCGCACTTATTAGTACCGGTGGGACAATAGGCAGCAAAATTGACTATAGGACTGGAGGAGTTACCTCTGTTATGTCCGCATCTGATCTTTATTTGTCTGTACCAGAAATTTCTAAATATGCCTCAGTTGACACGGAGATGTTACTGAATGAATATAGCGAAAATTTAGTACCAGATGATTGGACTCTTATGGCAAATAAGATCATTGAAAAAATCAACACTGGGATTTACAAGGGTATCATTCTGTCACATGGAACAGATACTATGCATTATACGTCTGCTGCACTTAGTTTTGCTCTTCGGAATACTCCTATACCTATAGTATTAACTGGGGCTCAAAGATCATCTGATAGACCATCGTCTGATGCGGCGCTCAACCTGATAGGGGCGACGAGATTTGCTGTAAAATCAGAACATTCTGGTGTCTTCGTCGTAATGCATGCTAATACCTCGGATGGTCTCTTGGCATGCCATCTCGGTACTAGAGTTCGAAAAAACCATACTAGCAGCCGAGATGCTTTTGAATCAATCAATTTAGAACCAATAGCGTTGATAGATAGTGATAGTATCAAAATGCAATCTAATAACATGTTGAAGCTAACAAGACGTGGAGAAGGAAAACATTCTTCATACGAAACATCCTTCGATAGACACGTGGTCTTGCTTCAATATTATCCTGGATTTGAGCCTACGATCATTTCAGATTTAGTGAAAAACGGTTGTAAGGCTATAATTTTCGAAGGCACAGGGCTTGGTCACGTGAGTCGTGATTGTTTTACTCAATTAAAACAGGCAATCGAATCTGGAATAATGATTTTTATGACTTCACAATGTTTATGGGGAAGAGTTAATATGAACGTGTACAACACAGGCAGAGATTTACTTGGGATTGGAATCATACCGTTGTCAGATATGACTCCTGAAACTGCACTAACTAAGGCAATGTGGCTTATAGCAAACAATGAAAGCTCCGTAGAAATTAAATGGAAGATGCAAGAGAATATGTGTAACGAAATAACATACGTCAGCCCCATAGAAATAGATAAGAAATAAAAGACTTTAGATTTCAGTATATTTTTTAAAGTGACTACTAATAAACTAGACATTAACCTCAAAGTTGGCCTAGAAATTCATCAGCAGCTTGCTACTGGGACCAAGCTCTTTTGTCAATGTCGATCCAACGAGGATGAAGAGTATACTCTCGATTTTTCACGAAGCTTGAGGCCAGCTCAGAGTGAATTGGGTATAATCGATCCGGCCGCCTTATTTGAGTCTAAAAAAATCCAGTCATTCAGATACCTTGCGGCGAACAGAACAAGCTGCTTGGTAGAGGCCGATGAGGAACCACCGCATTGCATCAATAGAGAAGCACTCGAATCTGCACTAATTTTTTCGCTTGCACTCAATTCACACATTGCTGATGAAATTCACGTAATGCGCAAAATAGTTATAGACGGATCAAATACAAGTGGGTTTCAACGGACGATGTTAATTTCAATGGGCGGATTTGTCGAAGTTAATGGAAAAAGAACTGGTGTTCAGAGCATTTGCCTTGAAGAGGATGCCTCAAAATTGATTTCAGATAAAAATAGTAAGAGAGAGTTTGGACTAGACAGATTAGGGATCCCATTGGTCGAGATTGCACTTGAACCTGTTTCCATTACTCCGCCTGAAGTAATGCAATTAGCATTGGGCCTAGGAAGGATATTAAGGGCAAGTAAAAGAGTGGCTCGGGGTATCGGAAGCATACGGCAAGACGTCAACATCTCTGTAGAGGATGGACGAGTTGTAGAAATTAAGGGAGTACAGAAGCTTGATCAGCTGGTCAAAGTGATCCAATACGAAGCGAACAGACAACATGGACTAATAATCATCACGGACAAACTCAAAAACGAATTAGGGATTAAAGAAATACGTTGCGACAACGGAATAGTCGATGTAACTGATATATTAAGAAGATCATCCTCCAGAAAAATCATCGAATCACTTAAGGATCAAAGTACAGTTTACAAGGCTTTTAAAATAGAAGGTTTTGCTGGAATGCTCGGATTTGAACCGTACGAAGGGATCAGATTGGGTAAGGAATTGAGCCAGCTTGTTCGTTTTTACGGTATTGGAGGAATTTTTCATTCCGACGAGCTTCCAGGGTATGGCATAACTAAGGAAAACCTTGACAGTATAGAAAGAAAACTTGCAAAGAGTTCTAAAAATGATGCGTTCATTATTATAGGTGGAGGCTTGACTAATGTGAACTTCGCGATAGAATCATTGATTCAAAGATTAAAAGCCGTACTCGAAGGAGTCCCTGCAGAAACACGAGCTGCAACGCCATCAGGCGAAACGATATACATCAGACCTAGACCTGGGTCTGCTAGGATGTACCCGGAAACGGACATAGCACCCATCAAAGTTGATAGCTTACTTCTTGACTCCTTACGTCAAAAGATTCCCCGGCCAATAGAAGAATATACAAATGAAATGATATCCAAATTCGGATTAAACAAAAAGCTTGCTGAGGAGATCTTTGATTCCCAATATTTGAACTTGTTTGAGAAGATTGTATCCTCAACGAAGATATCACCTACTTTCGTAGCTTCAAAATTGACAGAGGATATAACCAATCTAGAAAGGCAGGGATATGATAGTTCATTACTATCTGATGAAAGAGTGCTTGAAATATTTAACGAGCTAGACAAAGGCAGAATCGCAAAAGAGTCAGTACCTATATTGTATGAAAAGTTTATGAAACGCGAAATAAATAGAGTAGAGGAATTCGAATCTGGGTTTGAGACTATGACAGAACGACAGCTAGAAGATGAGATTGAAGGGATTTTGAACAATCATCTTGACGCCATAAATGAAAAGGGCATGAATTCGCTAGGAATGCTAATGGGGCGGACTATGGCAATGCTTAAGGGTAGATCTGACGGACAAAAGATAAACAAAATTCTGAAAGA
Organism: Nitrososphaerales archaeon; assembly: GCA_029237525.1. Classification (GTDB taxonomy): domain Archaea; phylum Thermoproteota; class Nitrososphaeria; order Nitrososphaerales; family Nitrososphaeraceae; genus JARBAU01. Next base: position 4,929 of record JARBAU010000178.1, read on the forward strand.
TAAATTAGAACAAATGTTAGCTTTACGCGAACAATAAGATACGTGCACAGTCCCATAATTAAAGGCAAATTGAATTGAATTGCTGGCATTATTGCTTTTTGCAAGATCTTTTCATGATATTTCTTTTTACTGACATATTGTTAATTGGTTTCATTTTCTGTTGTTAGCACAATAGGAGATATTGCCTCAAATATTTACATATAAATGCATTCGACCTTTTCATATCTGCTATTTTGTCCTTCAGTTTGAACAAAAGATCTATATTGCTCGCTAGCTCGCTCATTGGGTTAATGATTGATCATATTATCACTAAATTAATCACAAAGTCATGACAAGCGTTAGCCCTAGAATAGCAATCTTAGCTACTATCCACTTCTGTGATTCACATCACGAGATTCAACAAAATTAACTATTTGTTGTTATTAGCGCCGTTGTAAGGTACATCGAATTTTCTATTTATACTCCCAAATAAGTCATATATCCTTCCGCCTGCATAGTCGCTAACATAATTCCACATATCGGGTTTCATGGATAAAGGCTTAAAGGCCATCTTCTGTTTCTCGTCCAATAAATCATATACCATTTGGCCTATCACGATTTGATCGGGCTTGGCTAGTCCAGTCATTTTTGTGGCGATATTGATGGTATAACCAAGGGCATCTAGGTGTGCCTTTTTCATTATTACCTTGCCATTTCTATTGTATGTATCCCATCCATATTGAACTACTACATTTTCACC